>NZ_CP007544.1 GCF_000478825.2 Synechocystis sp. PCC 6714
CGTGGAATTTTTCCAACTCTCCATCGCTCAACACAAATTATTGCTAATTATTCTCAGTTGATAAATCCTGAAATCTATCACCATGCCCTAAATCGCCTAATATGGGTCTTTGCTGAAGAAAATGATGTATATCAGGTGAAAAGCAAAATACAAAGCTTACAGACGATTCTCAGTGGTGTATTTTGTACTGATTTAACTATGAAATAAAATCATTGCCATGGGATACTTGATGCCAAGGCGGTAGCTGGATTAAGTCATCAAGATTAGCTTGCATTGTTTGACAGATTTGATCCAATGGCAGATCGTTGGCATCCTGGCCAAAAGGATTTTCAATCTCCACACCAATTTCCTCAATGCCAAAGACAGTGAAAGCGATAATGCCCACAACAAAAGCAGTAGCCCAGTGGAGGGTGTTGACCATCTGGAAAGGGGTAATAAAGCAATAGAGGAAAATTAACTGGCGCAAATGAATAGCGTAGGCCAGGGGAATGGGAGTCTTCAAAATCCGTTCACAACTGCCCAACACATCAACCATGCTATCTACCAAACGCAACATGGCAGTCAGTTGATAGGCGTTAATATTTTTCTGGTTATATTCCTGTTGTAAATAGTTACTAATCCAAAAGGCAATTTCCAGTGGTGGGTTATTCAAGTCTTCAAGTTGGCGGTAACCGGATTCCGGTAAGAGGGCCCAGATTTCTTGATTTAATGGTTCAGAACGGAGATGTAATTTGGTTGCCACAGCAAAAGCGACCAAAAGGTGCAAAATTTTAATTTTGTCGTTGTGGGCATCGGGGGTAGGTGTCGCCACAGAAACCCAAATACCACGGGATAGGTTACGAATGGTATTTACCAAGGTTCCCCAAGCTTTTCGTCCCTCCCAGAAGCGTTCATAGGCAGTATTTGTCCGAAATACCAACAGTAAACCCAACACAATACTCGGCACAATGCTTTCCTGGAGAGGAATAGAAAATTCATAACCCCGCCAATCGACAATACTTACCCCCAGAGAAAAAGCCATACAGATTAAAACCCTAGAGGCGATCGCCGGAATAACTGACCCCTGCCAGCAAAAGAGAATATCTGTCCAGACCCGATGGGAACGATGCTGAGGGATAGGGGGGTTAAAAATACCAAGGAATTTCATTAATTTTCAATAGGTGGAGAGAGTTACCGACTCTCCTTTTCTATTTTCCAGAGTAAAGGCTTAGGGCCTACCCCACTCAAGCCAGCGAATTAATAGTTTTCCCTCCCGGTGGTGAACAATTACCGACACAGCTTCGGCAAAATCTTCCCCGGCTTTTTCAATGGAGCCAGAACCATAGCTAATCATTTCTTCCACCGTTTGCCGTAGGGTTTGGGGTGAATATTGCTGCTGAAGTTCCGGGACTAACAAAGTGTAAGCAGTGTCGTAATCAGCCTGGGTTAAATAATTTCCAAATCCTTGGGCTAAGTCAATGGCTAGGTTAATCATTGTTGATGTCCAAACTGGTAGAGGTACAGCATTATAAACACAGTTTTAGCCCCCTAACCGTAACTGGAGTTGGTAGAGATCGCCAACTTTAAAACCCCTAGTAAAAATTATTGGGGTCGATTTATCTAGCTAAAACTTCCTACTGAGATTGATAAATATCGTTACATTTTAGCCCCCACTTAATAGCATCCCCAATAATCAGCTCAGCAGTTAACTAGGATTGTCAGAGCGTTAGTGGACAAATTAAGGAAACTTTAAAGAAAGTTAAATTTTCTAATCTTTGTGGTCATTTCTCTTTAGCTATTGGACAATATAAATTATTAATTTTAAGGAGTTCACTATGGAATTTAACTCCCACGACTGGCCTACCCATAAACAAGGTGAAGTTGTCCGCCAACTAATACTGGATGCGTTGGACAGTCCAAAGACTAAGGAAGAATTGTCCAGTTTGTGCAATAAGAGCGTTAGACAAATCACTAGACATTTGCAACGTTTGTCCAGCGAAAATAAGATTTTGTCCAATGGCAAAGGGCAATTTGTCCGGCGGATTACCGCTGGATTTTTACTCCTTTACGTTGGACAAATTTAGTCCAGCGTTGGACTTGACAGAAAAAAATTGTCATATAGAATCCCCTAAACGACAAGTTCCACAAAAAAATATTTGGGAGATTTAAAAAATGTCCATCGCTGGAAAGTCCAAAGGTGACGTTGTACAACAACTGGAAAAGTCCTACGGGGTAGCCCGGACAACAGTGTTCAATCGGCTGAAATATTTAGGCTATTCGTTGGACAAAGTTGATGATTTGTTCAGTTTGTCCGATGAACAAATGGCTGAACTTGATAACCTCCACCGCTGGATAAGTGATGGAGGCAGAATGGCCGATTATCCCAAACCAGGGCAATTGGCCACGGTTAACGAAATGGAACTAGAACAATATGGGGAAGTGATTAATTTTGATGCCCTAGAAGGGGACGAGGAACTGGGTCACGCTGAACTGATTCGAGCCGCCCAAAATCAAGCCGCTGGTATCTTAATTGCCCAGAATTTACTAACCGCTGAAATCCTGAAAAATCCCCAGTATCTACCCCAGGATTTATTAGCCCAGGTGGAACAGTCCAAGGTGGCGATCTCGCAGAGATCCGCTACGCGGCGCGCCCCAAAGCCCCAGAATCCGTTGGTGGTGGCTTCGGAATGGATTACCAAGGCAAAGAGTTACCAGAAGAATCAGAATCAGGAACCATTGGCGGCCTAGAAGATTATGTCCAGCCCCAGGGGAACAACTGTTATCGGCAACCGGAAATGGATGGTCTGCTTAATTCCCTCTATTCTGCTCGGTCGGTGCTAGTCACCTCTGGGGAAGGCATGGGCAAAACCTACTTGGTGCGCCGGGTCTGGGAACGGTTGTTAGCAGAGGGGGTGGTGTGCGAATACTTTGAACCCGCAACACCCAAGACGGTCTTAATGGCGATCGCCGACATGGCCGGGGTCGATATTAAAAATCTGGAAGGACGGAGCAAAACGGTGGAAGTGCTTAAGCAGGAGTTAATCCAATGGTTCAGCGTTAATCGGGCGGTGTTGATCTTTGACGATGCCCATTACCTGGAAGTGAAGTTTCGGCTTTGGCTCAAGAAGCTCAAGGATGTGGGGGTTCCCATTCTGTTGGCGGCCACCAATCCCCCCCGCACTGACCTGTTTATTTATGTGCCCCGCATCGAACTCAAGCCCCTCGCGGAATAAGTAGGGTTTGGTTGGCGATCAGATATAAATAGGGTAATATGCCAAAAGTTTCCACATATCGTTACTTTAAAGGGTGTTATACAGAAAGTTTCCGTATAATCAATAGTTAGCCTGGTTAAGTATCCATGGCAAGTGAAACATTAAGATTAATTTTTATTGTTAGGGTTTCGTCTCAAGTCAGCCTATTATGTCCACAAAGAAAAGAGCGATCACGCTAAATAAAAGTTAATCCACGAACGCATCAAAAACCCATAAATCAAGCTCACAAGCATTTCTTCATTACGTAGCACAACCAAGGAAAGAGAAACATGAGCACCATCACTACCAAAGACGGTACGGAAATTTACTACAAAGACTGGGGTTCTGGGCAACCGATCACGTTCAGCCACGGCTGGCCCTTGAGTGCGGACGCTTGGGAATCGCAGATGTTTTTTCTTGCCTCCCATGGCTACCGCTGTATTGCACACGATCGTCGTGGTCATGGACGATCAAGCCAACCATGGAATGGCAATGATATGGACACCTATGCTGACGATTTAGCAGAACTCTTCGAGGCTCTAGACCTAAAGGATGTGGTGATGATCGGTCACTCGACGGGTGGTGGAGAAGTGGCGCGTTTTATCGGACGACACGGCACTCAAAGGGTATCCAAGGCGGTGTTGATGGGGGCAGTGCCGCCGCTCATGCTCAAAACGGAGGCAAATCCGGGGGGGCTTCCCATTGAGGTCTTTGATGGCTTTCGCGCCGCATTTTTGGCTGATCGATCACAGTTCTTTCTGGATGTAGCAAGTGGTCCATTCTTTGGTTTCAATCGACCTGGTGCTAAAGTCTCCCAAGGACTGGTCTATTCATGGTGGATGCAAGGCATGATGGCTGGACATAAAAACGCCTATGATTGCATCAAGGCATTTTCGGAAACAGATTTCACTGAGGATTTGAAGAAGTTCGATGTGCCAACGCTGATTATTCATGGCGATGACGATCAGATCGTACCGATAGGTGCTTCCGCTCTACTGTCTGCGAAGCTTGTCAAGAATTCAATCTTAAAGATCTATCCCGGTGGATCGCACAGCCTAGGTGACATGAGTAGGGAACAGCTCAATGCCGACTTGCTAGAATTCGTTAAGTCCTGATGCTAAAGCGCTTACGTAATAAATTAAATTACTGTCAAAGATTCTGAATTGATGGTTCTCGTCAGTTTGTACCCGTTTCGGGTAGACCGTTCAAACTTAATACACACAACACTTACAATCGTGAAAAAACTGGACGGAAAAGTTGCAGTCGTCACAGGGGCATCTAAAGGAATCGGTGCCGAGATCGCCAAACATCTAGCAGGCGAAGGTGCAGCCGTGGTTGTCAACTACACATCGAGCAAAGAAGGAGCCGATCGCGTGGTTGACGAGATTGTCAGCACAGGTGGAAAGGCGATCGCCGTGCAGGCAAATGTTGCCAAAAAAGCAGAGATTCAACAGCTTTTTGCTGAGACGAAACAAGCCTTTGGCAAGCTCAATATCCTGGTCAATAATGCAGGCATCTACGAATTTTCTCCGCTTGAAGGCATCACAGAAGAGCATTTCTACAAGCAATTTGATCTGAATGTGCTGGGTTTGCTTTTGACCTCACAACAGGCAGTAAAGTCCTTTGGTGAAGAGGGCGGTAGCATTGTCAACATTAGTTCAATTGTTAGCACTCTGACACCCGCAAACAGCTTGGTCTATAACGCCACCAAAGCGGCAGTCGATGCCATTACGAAGTCACTCGCCAAAGAGTTGGGTTCACGCAATATTCGCGTTAACTCCATCAATCCTGGCATGGTAGAAACGGAAGGTGCTCGTACAGCAGGAATTACCGAAAGCGAAGGTCGCCGACAGGTTGAAGCGATAACTCCCCTCGGTCGAATCGGACAGCCGCAGGACATCGCCCCTGCTGTCGTCTTCTTGGCGTCTTCCGATTCAGCCTGGATCACTGGCGAAACGCTGTACATCACAGGTGGTCTTTATTAGTTAGAACGGCATTGAGTTGTTTGTCAATGAAGGGATAGGACAAATCCAAATAGGTGCGATGGTTTATTTCTTTGCTCTGATTATCGGTATTATTGCGGGTCTGCGCGCCATGACTGCACCCGCTGCTATGAGTTGGGCGGCCTATTTGGGTTACCTCAATCTTGGTGAGGGCTGGCTCGCTTTTATGGGTTACCGCTTCACGCCATGGATTCTCACCGTACTGGCACTGGGCGAATTTGTGACAGATCAGCTACCTTTCACGCCCAGTCGCAAAGTACCGGTTCAGTTTGGGGCTCGCCTGGTCAGTGGTGCACTCTCGGGAGCCATGGTAGGGAGCGATGGCGGCACGCTCTGGGGTGGGTTGGTAGCAGGCATTGTCGGTGCGGTGATTGGCACGTTAGGTGGTTCAGCGGTGCGTTCTCGACTCGCCACTGCTTTTGGTCGTGACCTACCGGCGGCCCTGATCGAAGATGCCATCGCCATCATCGGCGCAATTGCAGTGCTGGGTATGTTGCGATGATTTGATTCAGTCCTTTGATGCCCTGATTATTGGTACCGCTCATCTTGCCCACCGCGCGTAGACTATGGTGTGATTGTGATGATCGCGGGGGTGATCGCCAATAAAGCTGGGGTTTGGGCTAATGGGGATGCGGAACGCCCTTGGGATTGGCGGAGAAAGAATAAGTAAGGATTGGTTGGCGATCGGAATATTGACGCATATACTCATTCAAATAGATTTTTTTGTACCCAGGTTTTGGCTGGCAATTCAGAAGGTACAGACAGAATTTTCTTCAAAGATTCCTCCATGTTATCTTTGCTAATAACAATTACCGTATTGTCTTCTTTAAGAAGTTGTCTATTTAAATCGTATTTAGAATTATTAGCATTTAAAACAAAATCATACATAATAGCTCTAGGAATTGAGTAGCTTAGAGCATAATTCATTGCGTATCTTGATCCGCTATCATTTCCCAAGCTATTTTCTGCATAACTAGCCGATAAAATAACACAATCACTAAACAATGCCTGTAAACGATTACGTTCGACATATCTACTATTCAACTGCTTCTTAGAATTAGCTTTTTCATAGTATTCGGAAATTAACAGTCCGTTTTTTTTGACAATTTCTTCCGCTAGCATTTCGTTGCTCTTAGGCAAAATACTGTTGATCGGGCTGGGAAGTATTGCTATGGTTTTACCATTAGACATAAGGGCCTCTTGATGTGCTACTGAGTCGCAGCCTAATGCAAGTCCACTTAAAATTGTAACGCCGTGATTTACAAGAGTGGAAACAACTTTTCTTTCAAATAATTCAGTATCTTTATCTGGATCAAGAAGTCCGATCACAGCAACATTTTTATTTTGTTTTTCCAAAAGACTTAAGTTGCCACGATAGAAAAGTACAATTGGCTTTTCACTATTTTTAACTACTCCCCGATGTAAAGGAAAGCTTAAATCTCCAATTGCCGTAACACCATCAACGACTCCTCGCAACTTCTCAAATTGACGACATATGATTTGTTTCCTTTCTTCAAATTCAGGAACCGATATCGTACATTCCTCTTTTATACTTTGATTTAATAAATTTACCAATTCATCGATAAGTTCATTGCCTTTGATGTTTTTTACAATCCAGGCTTTGCCAATACCTCTATAGGTTTTAGCAGTCAAAATATTCAGTACATTATCTGTAAATTGCATGATTTCAACCTTTATAAAACTCTTGCAACCGCATAGAAGATTACTGTATTTGTGCCCATCTCAATTAAGGCATTGATAACATCTTCATCTATGTTTACTCGTGGCGTATATATATCATCAATAAGCAAAATGTTCCGCCCTTCAACATTCGGTGAAATTTCACAGGTTTCTCGCGTAATTCCTGGGTATGGTAATGGCCCATCATTTATGTAATTAGGAATCGGGTTGCGAAGGTGTGTAGTCATAGTATTGACATTACGACGTATAAAGTCCGTTCCATCAACAAGCCCATCAACCTGCCGAACAACTTCCTGTACTGTAATCTTAAAAAGTCTTTGTTTTATATGATAATTATCTTCGGCTTTTGCCCTAGGTACAACACAAACAGTTATAGCATCAAAACCTAATAACTCGGGTATCTGCGGAAGATCCTCTTGTAAAACGCTTCGTAATTCTTGTACAGCAGATGATAATTTACGCTCCGAGAAATCGTTGAAAGTGTTTTTCAGGACATTCAAATAATCGGGATTTCCTGGATTTCCCATACGAGTATAGTTAACATGGTAGAATGAATTCACATTAATATTTAAATAATCATTAGCTAAAATTTGAAATTGCATCATAATGCTCTTCCCCTTAAGTTAAACGTATATTGATATTGTTTTTTGGTATTCCTGCAAGTACTGCTTTTTTAATTTCAAGAATTTCATTCTCAAACACAAGTACAGCATTTGGATCGACCTTCATCAAAGTCAAAGCGTATGCATACTTACATTGTAACCCTGACTCTAGCACATCCTCCTGATAAATTAAGCGGACGAAGTAATCTAAAATATTATGATACTGCAATGTTTCAATAGCTCTACTTTGTCTAGAGTTTGTCACTAAAATAGACTGAATCATGGGGTTGCACCTTCGTATGAAATTAGCCAGATCATTATTTAATCTAGTTTTCGGAAGGTAATCACGGAAATACTTAGCTTTGAGAGCCACAATATTTTCGAGCTGATGCTCAGTGAGACTCGGGATGCATTTTTGTAAACTTTCTCTGTTAAGCCTTTTCAGATGATCAAATTCAATATCATACTTTTTTTGTGTTACCTCGATAAGCGCACGACTATAAGCTAGATAGTTTGCATAGTCAGTATCGATCAAAGTTCCATCCATATCGCAGAAAATGCTATATCCAACAGGAACTTCATCGCCAATGTTATTCCCTTTGTGAATCACAATATTCATTTCATCAATTCATCTCACACATAATTATATACTATATAAAAACCTCCTTACATGATCTAGAAATAGAATAATCGTAGGAAAATTTAGATACAGCACCCCAAGTTAAGGTAATCGCTGACTAATATATTCCAAGGAAAACGCTAAAGTTTAATCAGCCTCTTAGAGGCTACCAACTGTCTGAAAGTAAAGAGCAAGAATTCATAATTCTTTACAAAACTCTCAAATCTTAAGTGATCGCCAGAAATTACCAGGGGATAAGGTTTAAAACTTGGTATTTGGAGATCCAGAAAACAAGCCAGATATGGTTCCCGGCACTTTATGGTCGTCGTCCCTCCCTTTTTTTACTGCCTCCCCACCCCCCTAACCCCCCGAGTGTGGGAACCGGAATTGACTTCGGCTAAAAATTACTGGAGGTTCACTGGCGAACTCCTAGCACAAATAGAACAAACAGGAGGAAAGCAACGGATGAATTTGGTAACAGTTAGAATTGTTGAAATATTGTTCCTCCTGAATGAAAAAAGTAGATTACCTCCTATCTCTGCCAAATCTGCCGACTCTCCCAATCATTAGGAAATCCCATTGCAGATAAGGACTGAGGACAAGTATAAATTAAACCCTTTAATTCCTTACCCCATTTATGACTTGGTGCAACCTGATCCATAAGATAAAGTAAAATCACTAAGGTATTGTAAATATTGCGTGAATTGCTTACAAAATCATTGCTTAAAGGTTGTCTAGAACTCGTAATTAAGATAGGGACAACTGTAAATTCTCTATTCCATAGACGGGAGTGATGGGCGCAGGTATTCCGAATCATTGCAAGGTGGTGTAACCAAGATTCAAGAAAATTTGCTCGAAGGTTATAGGTGGTGGCGATCGCCGCTTTTGTGCCAGCAAATCGAATCGTTTTAAACCATCGAGATAATAATCCAAAAGACATCACTTCACAAACAACCCAAACAGGGGGTAACGATTCAGTATAAGTCTGTTGAAAATGCTGGACAAAATCTTCTTCAGAACGATTAACTTCTCTCATTAAATCATTTAAGTTCCGTTGCCAAAAACGACGATCAAATAAGTTTTGATCAAGATGAGCATGGGAACCATGAAGATGTGCCAAATGATAGGCCCATTGGCTACGAATAGAGACTTCAATTCGTTCTATAGCATCAAGTATCAGTAAGCGAAACTCTCTGTCAAAAATGTATAAATCTAGAACATCCTGAAATCGAGTCCCTTCCCGAAACTGATGGGATGTTGAGTCTGTCTCAAAAAATAGCCAATAAGCCCTTAATCGATAATAGTTTAGATGTTTTAAGTAAAATTTTGCTTGCTCATGATCCTCGATGAGCATCCTCCTTGACTTTAGTAAACTCACTTGTTCATCAAGAGTTTTGGGCAGTTTTGAGAAAGGTCGTGACATCCACCCCGAAAGAGAGTAACCCGCCTATTTGAGGATGTTTACACACTAGCCTTGGCGGGTTTTGTTAGCTAGATCGTAGCGTGTCATCTGTCAGCAGTCAATCAAAATATCAATGGCGATCGCCAGTATAATCTCTAGTCCTTTGATCCTTATGTTGGGGGCCATCAATTTAGAGGATGAGGCACTTGCCCTAATGGAAGATGAGGAAATCTACCTCGACCCGACCATTAAGGTATTGAGCGGACATTGGAGTTCCAGGGAATAACAACCCCATACATTGGACGAAAGATAATAGCTCAAAAATTACTAGGGGTTAATGGGACGACCTGTAGGAGATCTCTAGGCGATCGCCAAAATATTCACCACGCACCAACCGATAGCTCTCTCAAGTTCTAGTTATTTTGGTTAGCGACAAACCGATTAACCAGTTCAACATCAATATCTAACTCCTTGGCAATTTCGGCAATTGTAAGACCTAATTTCTTGAGCAGGGGTATGGTTTCTAGTTTCGCCTCCAGCCTACCTTCTAGTTTGCCCTCCAATTTTCCTTCCAACCGACCCTCCAGTTTCCCGGCAATTTTACCTTCCTCTAAAATTTCTTGATAGACTGCGGATTCCTTCATAATTTCACTCCTTAAAATTGTCTTGATCAGCTCAGGGGCCAGCAGAATTCCTCCAAAAACCGAGGTTGCTGTCATGAGATTTGCCTTAACTCGATTATCCTCAATCTGATCTAGTGCAGTCGCCACTTCCCTCAATTTTAATGCCGGGTCAGAGGTCTGCGTCAATACCGCTAGGGGCAATAGCCATGCTAGCAACCACGCGGCATAGTCTTCAGAAAAGGATTCAGCCAGAAATTTGCAGAGATTGTCAAACATAGCTGAATTTTACTGGCGATCGCCAATGGTTGTGACCCCTATAGTTGCCAGGCTATTGGATACCCGTTGGATAACCTCGGGCCAATCCCCTGGGGTTGATTGTCGGAACAAGCGCATCGTTGGATACCAGGGAGAATCCTCCCGCTCTAGGAGCCAGCGCCAATGGGGATTATCGCTGAGTAGCGTCCAGACAGTTTTTCCCAGTGCCCCGGCCAGATGAGCCAGAGGAGAGTCCACCGTAATTACGAGATCAAGGCAATCAACCAGCGCGGCGGCGTCGCCGTAATCCCCGAGGTGAGAAGCCAGATCCAGCAAGGGTGATTCAGAGGAAAGGCTCTCAAGCCCGACAGCACTGTCCCCGGTCTGGAGGCTATAAAACTGACAGTCGGGCGTTTTCAGTAGGGGTAAAAAATCTCTGAGAGAACTATTTTGGACGGCGTCCGAGCTACCAGACCAGGCTAATCCCACCTGCAAATTCCGGCTTTGTTTTAGCGGTTTTAAAAACTCACCCAGTGCCGTCCGACGAGGAGCCTGGAGATAGGGGACGGAGTAGGGAATGGTCTCTAGAGTGGTTTGGAAAATTGAGGGCAAACTCGTCAAGGCGCAATGGACGTCAAAGTCCTTGAGGGAGATTTCCCCGGCCTGCCGTGGCTGAATGGCTCTAGTCATACCTTCCAGAAGGGTCTTTAGATAGGGGCTACAGACGAAAATAATTTGATGACATAGTTGCGCCGCCAGGGGAAGATAACGCAGGAATTGAATCGCCTCCCCGGCATCTGATTCGGCGTAAATGAGCAGTGTTTGCTCTGGGAGCGTCTCCCCAGCCCAGAAGGGTTTCGGCGCCGCAAAGGGAGTGAAGCCCTTCGTTCGCCAGCGCCATTCCCATTCTGTCCACCCCCGCGGCCAGTCTCCGAGCCGCAGTAACATTAAGCCCAAATGATAGTGCGCCTCAACATGACCCGCTTCATTGGCGGTCACGATCGCCAATTCCTGGGCTGCTTCCCCGTAGCGCCCTAAATGGCCACAAGTCACCCCCAGACCATAACGAGCGGGGAGATATGTGGGGTCTAGTTCTAGGCATTTTTGAAAAGCGCCGACAGCTTCCGCAAATTTACCGGCTTCGTAGAGGCGATTACCGCGAACAAAATAGGTTTCCGCAAACTCCCAATCTCCGGCGGGTTGCACCGCGTTGGCCAGCGCCACCTGGGGCAACACATAAGACTGGGCTAACAATTCAGGCTCCCAGGCAAGGACTTCAGGAAACCTCGTTTCTGGCAGGACGCAAACGGCAAAAATTTCCTGTACCCCTTCCTCAAATTTCAAAAAGGCGAGGGTCTTCCCCCGCTCAATGTCCACAATCCAAACACCGCAAATGCGTTCTGAGAGGGTTTGGGTGAGGGGTAGACCGCTAAAGACTGCGGATTCCCGAATTTGGGACAGACCGACGAAGGCTAAATTGCCGTAAAAATCTAAGCCCCTGGTAAATCCCGGCATCTGGGCTACTGTCACTAGTTCCGTACTAACGGGATCTAAGTAGGATAAAGTACCCTTGCCGGACTCCAACAACCAAAGGCGATTTTGATGCCAACGGGGAGAATGGGGCATGGAGAGACCCCGGCGCAAAATGGTATTGCTCTCAATATCCATTACAATCCCGCCGTTCGCTTTGTTCCGGCGCCAGCCACCAGGGTCATCAGTTTCACCTAGGGCGGTCACGTATCGGGGTCGTCTATCCCGAAGTCCTAAACCATTGAGGTGGCATCGGTCTCGTAGGTCATAGGCGCTGATAAAGGGGGGGCGCCATTGGGGCACGAAACTATGCTCCCGATCCAGAGTGCATAAGCAGGAAAATCGGGTGTTAATAAACCATAATTCGTCATCGACCCAGGCCATTTCGTGGATATCAATATCGCCGGTGACGCGAATCTCTCGCGGTAAAAAGCAGGCGTCGTGCTTGCTGGCCGGGGAGAGCCGTTGGGCGGCGCCGATGTTGTTGCGTAGTTTCCAGATGGCTGTCGCGGCGCCAATCGCTAACTCCCCGCCCCGGACGGCAACGCCCATGGGTTTTTGAAAGGCTTGAAAATGGGTGTTTACTACTCCGTCGTCGGCCCGGAGGACGATCAGTTTACCCGCTTGATAGGTGGACACGACAAGAGAAATCCCCAGTTGTTGGAGAATTTCAAAGAAGGTACTAGTATGAATACTACGCAAGGATTGATCTGGATTGGCGTTAGGCTCTGGGGAGAAATTCATTGGGTTCTGAGTCGTCTCCTAGGGGGCGGTCTGTAAAAATCGTCGCTAGCCGTTGGGGCGCAAAGGGTTGCAGAGATATGGGCAAGTATAGTTAATTCCAGTACTAGTGGAAATTTCTTATGTTTCCTATAATTGTTATCTAGCTATCATAAGAAATTCTGCACTATCGGTGCGAATTTTTTAAAGATGAGGCTATGATTACTAAGGGTTTAATCGGTAAGGTCATTTAAGTGAAAGCATAAATATTTCTACTGACAAGTTTTTTATTTCATGTCTGCATTGTGAACAACCAGCATTAGCACTCTTGGCATTTATGAATCTCTCTGTTGCTCTCGGTCTAGTTTACGAGCAGTTAAATGCTGTCGCCCAGTCCCCGGACTATTGGACAATTCTCAATACTGCTTTTGGCGATCGCCACGATCCGGATCGAGCGACCCAGCTTCAGCGCCAGTGGCAAGAGGAGGACTTCGGCGATTTACCGTCAGTTCAAGTTCTTAGCGCTGATGTTTTAAGTTTTGCGAGGGGCGCCTACGCCGTTAGTAACAATACGATCTATCTGGCGGATTCTTTTCTCGCCACTGCGTCGCTGGAGGCGTTAAACGCCGTTCTGTTGGAAGAAATTGGGCACTATGTGGACAGGTTGATTAATGCCGAGGATAGTCCGGGAGACGAGGGAGAAATTTTCGCGGCGCTGGTGTTGGGCGTTGAACTGAGCGAGCTGGACTTAGAAAGCCTCAAGGCTCAACCTGATCAATTCACGATTTGGGTAGCCGGGGAACCAGTTGCTGTGGAAGCGGCGACTTTTACCGTTACCAATACGAACGATAACGGCGCTGGGAGTCTCCGTCAGGCCATCATCGACGCCAACGCCAACGCTGGGGCTGATACCATTACTTTTACTGGCTCAGTCTTCACCGATGGAACGCCCGACAAGATTACCTTGATCTCTGGTGAGCTAAAGATTACGGATAGTGTGACGATTCAAGGCCTGGGCGCCAATTTATTAACGATTAGCGGCAACAACGCCAGTCGAGTCTTCTTGATTGACGACGGTAATGAGAGCAAACTCGCTCAGGTGATGTTGAACTCTCTTACTATCACCGGCGGAAATAATTACTATGGAGGAGGGATTTTTAACCAAGAAAATCTGAGCCTTAGTAACATTACCCTCACTGATAACTCTGCCTTCCGAGGGGGCGGGATTTACAACAACGGGACAGCGACGATCGCCAACAGTACCCTCAATGGCAACTCTGCTGACGAAAGCGGCGGCGGGATTTTTAACAAAGAAAATCTTAGCCTCAGTAACAATACTATCAGTGGTAACTCTGCCGCCTTCGGCGGCGGGATTTTCAACGACGAAGGTGGAACAGCGACAATCGCTAACAGTACTATCAGTGGTAACTTTGCCAGCTTCGGCGGCGGGATTTACAACAATGGTGTAGCAACAACTTCTCTAACCAGTGTCATTGTCGCCAACAACACAGCAAGTAATAATGGCAATGATCTTTTACGAAGTTCAGGTTCAGGAACGATCAATGCGATCAATAGCTTGATTGAGAATAACGCTGACCGAATCAATGGAACTAAGAGCAACAACATTACGGGACAAGATCCCCTGCTAGGGCCGTTACAAAATAACGGCGGCCCCACCCAAACCCTTGCGCTGTTACCCGGCTCTCCCGCCATAAACGCTGGCAGTAATCCCAATAACTTAACCACCGACCAACGGGGCGCAGCTCGTTCCCAAGGCGCGGGAGTGGACATCGGCGCCTTTGAATTTTTTAGTGAGTTGGTGGTGGATACCCTGGTAGATGAAAACGACGGGAACTTTTTGGCGGGGGATCTATCTCTGCGGGAGGCCCTAGCTCTGATTGTCGACGGCGGGACAATTACCTTCGCCAATAGTCTGACCGGGGGAACGATTACCCTGAATGGCACAGAACTATTAATTAATAGGTCCCTAACCATTAATGGAGACATTAACGGCGACAACCGCGCCGATATTACCATCAGCGGCAACAACAACAGTCGAGTTTTCTTGATTGACGACAGCAACGGAAGCAACCTCGCTCAGGTGACGCTGAACTCTCTTACTATCACCGGCGGAAATAGCGGAAATAATTACTATGGAGGAGGGATTTTTAACCAAGAAAATCTGAGCCTCAGTAACATTACCCTCACTGGCAACTCTGCCCTCATCGGCGGCGGGATTTTCAACGACGACGGTGGAATAGCGACAGTCGCCAACAGTACTATCAGTGACAACTCTGCTACCTTAATCGGCGGCGGGATTTTCAACGAAGACGGTGGAACAGCGACAGTCGCCAACAGTACCATCAGTGGCAACTCTGCCAACTTAGGCGGCGGGGTTTTCAACGACAAGAGTGGAACAGCGACAGTCACCAACAGTACCATTAGTGGCAACTCTGCCGAGTTGGGCGGCGGGATTCACAACATTGGGACAGCGACGGTCGCCAACAGCACCATCAGTGGCAACTCTGCTAATTTCCAAGGCGGCGGGATTTTCAACAGCAACAGTGGAACAGCAACGGTCGCCAACAGTACTATCAGTGGCAACTCTGCTACCTCCCAAGGCGGCGGGATTTTCAACCGTGGGACAACTTCTCTAACCAGCGTCATTGTCGCCAACAACACAGCAAGTAATGGAAATGATCTTTTACGAAGTTTAGGAACGATCAATGCGACCAAGAGCCTGATTGAGGAGGATGTTAATCCTAGTCTCGGTGAAGAAAAAACTATCAATGGAACGGATATCGATAACATCATCGGTGAAGACCCCCTGCTAGGGTCGTTACAAAATAACGGCGGCCCCACCCAAACCCTTGCGCTGTTACCCGGCTCTCCCGCCATTGATGCCGGCAGTAATCCCAATAATTTAACCACCGACCAACGGGGCGCGGCTCGTTCCCAGGGCGCGGGAGTAGACATCGGCGCTTTTGAGCTAGAAAGCCCAGCACAGACGGTAATTACAGTGGACAGCGCCGGTAATTTGGTGATTACTGACCAAGTCGATACAGACGACACCTTAACCCTTTCCTCCAACGGAACTTTTCTAACTATTACCGACGCGAGCGGCAAAGTGATTAGGACGGCGATCGCCGGAGCCACAGGTAATGGAACCAATACCGTCGCCATCCCCCTCAGCAGTTTCTCTGGCAGTATCCTGACCAATACCCTCGGCGGCGATGACACCCTGACCGTAGATTTTTCCGGGGGAGCAAATCCGATTCCCACAGGGGGATTAACCTTTAATGGCGGCACCCAAACAACCTCTGCCAACGGCGATAAGTTAGTTTTGACAGGTGGCAGTTTTACTAATACTACTTATAACTACACCAACGAAAACAACGGCAGTATTAATTTGGATGGGAAGGTCATTACCTACACCGGCTTAGAACCGATCACCGCTAGTGTGACAGCGACCAACGTCATCCTCAATTACAGCGCAACGGCTGAAACCATTACCCTCACCGGCGCCAGTGCCACCCAAACCACCGTTGACTCCACCGCCGGAGAAATCACCACCTTTAACAATCCTTCCCAGTCTTTAACTATCAATGGAGGAGCAACAGGTGCCAACACTTTCAATCTCAACGGTATTAGCTCTGGTTTTGTCGGAGATCTAATCCTGAATGGCAGTGGCGATACCAATGGCGATACGGTCAATATTAACGTCAATCCCCACAGTAATCGGTTTAATATTACTAACATCCAAAATATCAATGTCGCTGGCACTGCCAATATTACAACCAATGATACGGGCGAAAATGGGGATGTAAACTGGACCACCGGACAAGCCATCAACTTAATCAGTGGTTCGAGTTTAAATACCACCCAGGGAAATATCAAGCTCACAGCCAAAGGCGAAATCACGGGGATTGATTACCGGGGTATTGTCGTTGACAATGGCCAAATCACATCGAGTCAAGGCGCGATCGAACTCAGTGGCACCGCCAACGGCGCTAGTAGCGAAAGGTATGGTGTTCATGTCGTCAATGGCGGGCAAGTAATTTCTGCTGATAGCGCGACAATTACCATCACAGGTCAAGGTTCGTTATCCGGTACGGGCACGGGGAACTACGGGATTCGCATTGAGGGAACGAATAGCAAAATTACTTCTGTGAATGGGACGATTGACATTGAAGGTAAGGGAGGAACAGGAAACGGTTTTAATAGTGGCATTTTGCTCTCCGGTGGAGGAGAAATCACTAGCGCAACAGGTGCGATCGCTCTCAAAGGTACAGCCGATAGTCAAGGTGGAACCAGTATTGGTATTGCCGTCGTTTCAGAAGCAAAAGTAACCAATACCGTGAATGGCACAATTGTTCTGATCGGACAAGGTTCAAAAAGTGGGACAGGAAATGGAAATGATGGTGTTCGCGTAGAGAATACTAATAGTCAAGTAACCGCTCAAGACGGTTCAATTTCCATTACGGGTACAGGGGGAAGTAATCGAAGTGAGAATTTGGGAGTTCGTATCACTGGCGGAGGGCAAGTCAAATCGATAGGAAACGCCACTATTGATATCACTGGCCAAGGTAGCGGAAATGGTGTGGACACCAATTATGGAGTACAAGTCACGGGGGCAAGTAGTTCTATCACATCTAATGACGGTGACATTACGATCACAGGTACGGGAGGAGGTACAGGCGGGAATAATCGTGGTGTTTCGGTAGAAGGGGGCGGCACGATTTCCTCTACAGGAACAGAAGCCAATGCCGCCCAAATTAATATCACAGGTCAAGGCTCGACTACCGCTTCCGGCACTAGCAATTACGGCGTTCTCCTTCAAAGCGCCGGCAGTCGGATCACCTCCGCGGATGGCGCCATTAACGTCACCGGGACCGGCGGCTCCGGCACAAATAATAACACCGGCGTTTTATTGTTTGGTGGCGGAGAAATTACTTCAACGGGAACCGGAGCGACTGCCGCCACCATTACCATTCAAGGTACGGGTGGCAGTGGCGCCAACAGCGATGGCATCAGGCTGGAAAACGCAGGCTCCAAAATTCAGAGCGATAGCGGCGCGATTAACCTGAATGGAACAGCCAGCGGCGCTAACTTTGGCATTAATTTGCTGAGCGGCACGGTAATTACCAGCGCCACGGGTAACATCAACTTATTGTCCAGCGCCATTAATCTTGCGGATACCGCCAGCCTTACTACCGCGGGCAATGTCTTGATCAACCATGATGACGACGCAACCGTCGGCGCAACTACCATTGGTGCGACCATCAACGTCACAGCAACTAAGCTCTACCTAAACGACACTATCAACATTGACTACAACTCAGTCCTTAGTCGTTTTGATACTATTGATCTTACTGGCGAGGTAGATCTAGCTGGTTCAAACCTCAATCTCGACCTCACCAACTTTGTCCCCGCTTTTAACGGTTTTTATACTCTGATTGACAATGACGGTAGCGACGCCGTCACGGGAATCTTCGCCGGGTTAGCAGAAGGGGCGATCGTCAGCACCCAGAGCACCTACAATCTCCTCATCACCTACAAGGGCGACGCTGCCAACCCTTCCTTAGCCAATATCGGCACAGGAAACGATGTCCAAATTTATGTGAATCAAGCCCCCACCGCCGTTAGCGTTCCCAATGCCAACCTAGCGGAAAATACTGACACCACTAATCCGGTGAAAGTAGCAGATATTATCATCACCGATGATGCTTTAGGCACCAACAACCTCAGCCTGTCCGGTGCCGATGCGGCGCTGTTTGAAATTATCGGTACTGAATTGTTTATCAAAGCAGGCACCAATCTGAATTCTGAAACCCAAAGTAGTTTTTCTGTCACCGTGGAAGTGGATGATCCCGCTATTGGTACAACTCCCGATGCGACGGTGGTGTTCAATCTGAGCCTCCAAGATGTCAATGAGTTACCAACTATTGCCCTTGATAACCAGGTCAACACCTTGGAGGAAAATACTGACACCACTAATCCGGTGAAAGTAGCAGATATTATCATCACCGATGATGCTTTAGGCACCAACAACCTCAGCCTGTCCGGTGCCGATGCGGCGCTGTTTGAAATTATCGGTACTGAATTGTTTATCAAAGCAGGCACCAATCTGGATTCTGAAACCCAAAGTAGTTTTTCTGTCACCGTGGAAGTGGATGATCCCGCTATTGGTACAACTCCCGATGCGACGGTGGTGTTCAATCTGAGCCTCCAAGATGTCAATGAGTTACCAACTATTGCCCTTGATAACCAGGTCAACACCTTGGAGGAAAATACTGACACCACTAATCCGGTGAAAGTAGCAGATATTATCATCACCGATGATGCTTTAGGCACCAACAACCTCAGCCTGTCCGGTGCCGATGCGGCGCTGTTTGAAATTATCGGTACTGAATTGTTTATCAAAGCAGGCACCAATCTGGATTCTGAAACCCAAAGTAGTTTTTCTGTCACCGTGGAAGTGGATGATCCCGCTATTGGTACAACTCCCGATGCGACGGTGGTGTTCAATCTGAGCCTCCAAGATGTCAATGAGTTACCAACTATTGCCCTTGATAACCAGGTCAACACCTTGGAGGAAAATACTGACACCACTAATCCGGTGAAAGTAGCAGACATTATCATCACCGATGATGCTTTAGGCACCAACAACCTCAGCCTGTCCGGTGCTGATGCGGCGCTGTTTGAAATTATCGGTACTGAATTGTTTATCAAAGCAGGCACCAATCTGAATTCTGAAACCCAAAGTAGTTTTGCTGTCACCGTGGAAGTGGATGATCCCGCTATTGGTACAACTCCCGATGCGACGGTGGTGTTCAATCTGAGCCTCCAAGATGTCAATGAGTTACCAACTATTGCCCTTGATAACCAGGTCAACACCTTGGAGGAAAATACTGACACCACTAATCCGGTGAAAGTAGCAGATATTATCATCACCGATGATGCTTTAGGCACCAACAACCTCAGCCTGTCCGGTGCCGATGCGGCGCTGTTTGAAATTATCGGTACTGAATTGTTTATCAAAGCAGGCACCAATCTGGATTCTGAAACCCAAAGTAGTTTTGCTGTCACTGTGGAAGTGGATGATCCGGCTATTGGTTCTATTTTTGAAGACTCCATTAACTTCTCCCTCACCCTCACAAATATCAACGAGATTGATGGCAATAATGCCGCTAATTTGCTTTTTGGAACTCGAAAAAATGAATTAATTCGAGGTTTTGGCGGTAATGATATCCTTTTCGGTAATGGCGGGAATGACACACTAAATGGTGGTCAAGGTCATGACTATCTTGATGGAGGTATTGGCAACGATATCCTCAATGGCGGAGAAGGCAATGATATTCTCATCGGAGGCTTTGGTGATGATGTACTGATGGGAGGAGGGGGAGCAGATAAACTAAGTGGTGGATTTGGCAATGATCAGTTTCTCTACAAAGCCTTAAACGAAGCGGCAGACGTAATCCTTGATTTCAATCGAAGCCAAGATCAGTTAGTTTTAACCGAGTTATTTAAAGATCTTGGTTACACCCGTGGAAATCCCGTTGCCGATGGTTATTTACGCTTCAATCGCGCAGGATTGAGTACACAGGTGCAAATTGACTCAGATGGTAGTCAGACTGCCTTCAACTACACTACCCTGACTACCCTGATTGGAGTCTTGCCTTCTGGTCTCATTGTAGGAAGCAATGTGGTTATCTAAACTTCTTTAGGAAGAAATGGTGTTAATTGGGGTCACCACAGAAAAGGGAAAAGTCGTAGGCTAAGCAAGATTTGGCAATAAGAAAGCCTATAAATAAAAAGTTTTAGCATTTAGCCAGGCTTCCAAATATAGTCACCAGTAAGGCCAATATGCTCCCAACCGAGGGGGGAAAGATATTGCAATAAATGGGGAGGGATGGATTGTCCAGAGTCTTCAAGAAACTGGAGAGCCTTTTGCAAATAGACAGTATTCAATTGGAAACGTCCTTATAGTCAATCAAAGTAAGCTTGAGACGGCTAAGGTCTTTACCAAAGAGGCTTTTAGCTCCGGTCAGTGTCTTACTTTCAATTAAATCAACTATAAATGACACAACCATTGATTTGAATCCCTTTTTATTGCTCTATTTTCCTTAGCGTACGTTTTTTTCCCTTTTCTGTTGTGACCCCTTGAAGAGTTTTAGGCAAGCCTTTGAAGAATAAGATGGCGTTGCCAAACAACATCCCACGGGGTTAGCTAGCGGAGCGGCAGGGAAAACTCACTACTTCAACACCAAAGGAAAAACCCTAGACCTTGCTTGTGGAGAACTCTATGATGGTTGTCCCTTGTATGCCGCCTAGAGCTTATTCATAATGGCGATCGCCAGAAGTTGTTGTTGGTTACTGATGGGCAGGAAAGTCCGACCGGCTAAAGCCCATCTTTCTGTGGGGTCTATATTTGATGGCACCGTGGATTACCACCGTGCATTAAGAATGTTGTAAACGATCGCCAACAAAGCTGGAGTTTGGACTAATGGCAATGCAGAACGCCCTTGGGATTGGAGAAAGCAGAATAATTAGGGGTTGGATTGGCGATGGGTCAACACTAGATTCACTAGGAAATTTTCCGGCGATCACGGCTAAATGGAGTGATATCCCGAAAGTCTCGACATATCGTTACTTAAAGAGTGTTATACGTAAAATTTTCG
This sequence comes from Synechocystis sp. PCC 6714, assembly GCF_000478825.2. Taxonomy (NCBI): domain Bacteria; kingdom Bacillati; phylum Cyanobacteriota; class Cyanophyceae; order Synechococcales; family Merismopediaceae; genus Synechocystis; species Synechocystis sp. PCC 6714. Next base: position 21,367 of record NZ_CP007544.1, read on the forward strand.
TATAATCAATAGTTAGGCGAGCGCTCGCGCCCCGTTAGCGTGCAACGAGAAATAGAACAAATGCCAAATCTCCTATTCGAGGCCTTAGCAAGTGAAATTGACGAGACGTACGCAAAACTAGGTCATTCATTAGGGTGGAGGTTTCTTACCTCGCCAAAGAGGACTCTCTCTAAGGAGACAGATTATATTTTTCTTACAATTAATCCCGCTGGAAACAAAATTACCCACGCCGATAGCAGAGAAAGCTGTGAAAACGGCTCTCCTTACCTATATGAAAGATGGAAAAATTCAGCCCCTGGGAAATCCCCGCTGCAAGTTCAAATACAATTACTATTTATGGAATTAGAATGGGAGTTCGATAGTGTTCTGAGCGGACAGCTTGTGCCTTTTCGTTCCCCGTCTTGGAATGATTTACCTCATCAGAAACAGTCGCTAAATTTTGGCATTAGTATCTGGGCCAGGATAATCGCACATGTACAACCTAAGATGATAGTTGCTGTAGGTAAAACTCAACTGAGAGAGCCGATTTGTAAAATGTTGGGTTCACCAATTTTGAGCAGTGAGGAGCTAGTCGGCTGGGGAAGCATTTCTGCTGGTTTGGATATATTTGATAGCTGTTCACTAGTCACTCTTCCACATCTATCGAGGTTTCAGATTATGGGGCGTGATAAAAGTAAAGAGCCAATCAGAAAACTGATTCAGACAGCCAGGGCGAAGGGTAATGTCTCAAGGCTCTGAGTAGTAACGGAACAGGAATGCACTCTAAGGATTTTTAGGCGGGTTAAGCCGACGAATTTAATAGTGTGTAATTTTTAAGACTTGACAGCAGGCAGGCAGGAGTTAAGATGTATAGAAACTTGTACTCAAGGGCCTCTTAATGGTCAACCACTGTAAAAATTTTCTGCTAGTCGGCTACCTTTTGACCTGTTCGTGGCCTGCGATGGCTCAGCAGGCACCTTCACCCAGTAGATGCACCGAATACCGGGACGGGCGAGCCGTAAAAACATACAAATGTCTGGTTGGTCGAGACTCTTCTGGCTCAGTTAATTTTATTGAATGGGAGTATGGAACAGCTTCCACAAGCCTTGGGGGATGGGTACGTGTATCTGGTTCTTGTTTTGCCGCAAGTGAAGATAGAAAATCGCGGATATGTGCAAATTAGTATATCGTCAGACTTTCTTCTAACGATTGTCAGCTCTCTTTATTCAGGGAGTGAACAGAAAAAGTCTTACTTGTGTGGCGAGTATGAACTAGACTTAAAAGCCTTGCTGTGATTGGATTTCAGGCTTGGCGTGCATTTTGGTTCCATTACTACTCAAACCCCTATTCAGATAAAATTTACTAGGGGTTTAATGACGATCACCAGTTAAATGGACTCAAACAAAGAAGTTGACCGTCAATGAATCTAGCTGGGTGAAAACCTTATCTGCCATTAGCCCGGCTAAGCTACATCAATTAGTTCAGAAACCTAACCTCGAAGAAACTAAAATGACGACCCAAGCTCTCACTGCTGAATTTGCTATTGAACAACTAAAAATACTTTGCCAAGATGGAGATGTTTCCGATACTTTTTCAGATTTTGAAAAAAGTAGCGATGATGAAGACCAAGGCGTAAATGAGGATGATATAAGCAAATTTGTCGGGATTCTTGCCAAATCAAATTGGGAATCAGAGGAAGAGTTTTTCAAATTCTACAAATTCGTAGGTTATGAACTCTTTACTACAGCTTCAGACCCTGAATTATCTGATCCATCTGGAGATAAAACTCTTATTCGTACATCTCCCCATGACATTCAATTTAGCCCCTATACCCTTACTTCCATTGGTGGCTATTTTGACCTTTACGCCAGGGCTCGTGAATTTTTAAAACAAGATCAACAAAATGGACAATATGCGTATGAAGAAGTCGAAATACCTCCTCAATGTGATGCTGAGTCCGAAGATATAACTGTAATAGATTTGATTCCTGGTGCCACAGCTTACATTTATGATCACGGATCATATTTATCAGGTCACAGTTCCCTATTTGATAAACTTCAAGTTCAGTTTTGGTGCGACCTTATTTACTTTTTAGGTGCTGGTTACGTAGAAAGTTCCTATAATTATGATGATACATTTCCAAAAAGGGATATAGCACTATGCCTAGACAATGGTGTGGTTTTGGAGCACTTATTTTATCGTAATGAAGAGACTAATAATGATACCTATATCTACAGTCAAGATTGCATTGATCATCTTTGTACAAACCAATCAACCACAAGTCAAATACTAAAAACAATTACATTAGCCGCCACCCATAATTATGAAAAATTAGCCGCTGAATTGGAAGAAGAAGAGATTTGGCATGGTTCTGAAGATTCCTTTGAGAAATTTCGTGAATACATAATGGAAGATCTTGATTGGGATACAGAAGAAATACTTGAAGCAGTCAAATCCCATCCTAATTGCACTGATGAAATTTTAGAAATTATTGACGAATATGAAGCAGAAAATTCTGACGATGATGGAGAAGAAGAAGACCTATGACAATTAATGTTTAAAAAACCTCGAAAAATCACCTAAGTTAGACTATGTTTGCTTTTACAGTAAGCCATAGTGTTGCTGCCACTTGCGCTCCAAATCATTGATATCTTCGTTATCCTGCACATTGCAGAGAAATGAAAGTTTTATCGCGTGATTGTTTTTAATAGCCTCTGCCATTTTTCGATGGATTTCACGAAAATCATCAGGCTTACTTTTGCGGTATGGGCGCTTCTGCAAGATCTTATTAACATTACGGCTATAGTGCGTACGCGGTCTATCTGCTCCCTGAGAAGCTTCACCTACATACCTGTACAACACTTGTTCATTTTGTTCATTCAGATTGATGATCTCCCACAAATATATGAGGGCCCTGGTGGGATCTACATCCCCTTTGACCTCTATAAATTCCATTTCAAAACTAGGATAGGGATTAATTACCTATCAAGTTAAACATTATCAGCATCAATAACGCCACCCAACAGGGCTAAAACTTGGACTATGGCTTCCCCAATAATGTGGACTGAAGATATGACAAACTAATACTAAAGTTTTTTAAATCAATCCCCTGCCAGAAAGTAAAACAGATATGATTCCCGGCACTTTATGGTCGTCGTCCCTCCCTTTTTTTACTGCCTCCCCACCCCCCCGCCGGACGAAAGCTAACTATTAAGGCCCAGAGTCACTGACTGGCGGCCCCCCGAGTGGGGGCAAGATAGCAAGAGATAAGCCTGAAAGTTGATATTCCCCCAATCCAGAGGGTTTGCCAGTATGGCGGCGGGGAAAAATCATTGCTCAACACCGAAGGAACAACCCTAAACTTTGCTTGCGGGGAACTCTATGGCGTGACCCCTATTTGCTCAAACGGGGTTACAAAGCCCAGATCAACGGTGGCTAAGGGGCTTGTGCCGAAACCGCTTCTCAAGGAATTAGAATTATTACTAATTATTCTGTTTTAATGACTATTCATAGATTTCAAAGCCGCCCCCAATCGTTTTAACCCCTGGGAACAATCAAAGCGATCTAGATGGACTTCAATAAAAATTGGGGAAGAGAGATGGTGACAGGCTTTTTCTAGGGCTGTTTCCAACTCAGTTTCCGTGCGGACTTCACAACTCCAACAGTCGCCAAACACCTGGGGTAATTGATGATATTTCCACGGTTGTAGGTCGTTGTAAACATTGTCTTGAATGACTCGTTCAATGGTGTAGCCATCGTTATTTATCAGGAAAATAATCGGGTGTAACCGGTGGCGAATAATGGTGGATAATTCCTGGGCCGTCATCTGGAAGGCCCCGTCCCCCACAATGGCGATCGCCCGTCGATCCGTGGCGGCCAAGCTGGCCCCTAAACAAGCGGGAATGGAATAGCCAATGGAAAGGTAGAAGGCTTGGCCAATAAATTCGGCGGCCTGGGGCATGATCAAATCCATCGTAGCCACAATGGCATCCCCCGTATCAGAAATGACTAATTGGGGATCTGTCATCTCCGTTAAAAAATGATTGAGTCGTTTGTAAAAATAGGCATTGGTTAATTTTTGCTCGGCAGTGGGAGCGAGGGGTTCTGACAATAAAGAAGCGGCAGGGATAATGTCTAAATTCTGGCGGGGGGAGTTATGCCACTGTTGACAAAGTTCGTCCAAAAAATCCCCTAAATAAACTGGTTGATAATAGTGATGTTTAATTTTGACTTTTTCAGAATTGGCATTAATTAAGCGTTGTTCTTCGAGTTTGGCGGTGTAAACCCCTAAATTCATGTCGGACATAATCGCCCCTAAACAAAGCACACAATCTGCTTTTTCTACGGTTTCATGGACGGCTTGACGACTCAGAGCGCCAACATAGGTGCCGATAAATTGGGAATGGGTTTCGGCAATACAGGATTTACCCAATAACGTAGTAGCGATGGGAAAACCCGTAATTTCTAGGAGTTTTAATAATTTATCTTCGAGGTCAAAACGATGAAATTCCACCCCGGCTAAAATCACAGGGGACTTGGCCTGACTTAATAGGGCGATCGCCTCTTGAACGGCTTCAGCGCAGGCATCGACATCAGTTAACGTTTCAGCGAACGCTGGGGGAGCAGCAGAAACTGGACAGGGTTGCTGGGCAATATCCGTGGGAATTTCAATGTAAACGGGACGACGATAATGGGCGCAGGCTGCCAGGGCTTGATCGATTTGTTGGGCGGCTTGGTTCACATCATTGATTACCACTGCCATCACCGTGGCTTTCTCTAGAATTTTGTACTGTAAATTCAAATCCCCCGTCGTATGGTGCAACATCAGATGGGAGCGACGATTGGCCCGACTCGGAGCACCACTAATCACCACCAACGGCACCCGTTCAGCGTAGGCCCCCACTACGGCATTGATCAAACTAAACGCCCCGACGCCATAGGTTACACACACTGCCCCCATGCCCCGTACTCGGCCATAGGCATCCGCCGCATAACCCGCATTCAACTCATTACAGGTGCAGACTAATTCCACAGGACTATTAATCAATTCATCCATCAGCCCCAGCACATAATCCCCCGGCACCCCAAAGATATGGCTGACATTAAAGGCCCGCAGGCGATCGCCGAGATAGAAACCCACTGTCATTGTTGTGTCCATTGTTTACCTCTAGGGTAGGGACTTATTTCTTACTGTACTCAGCTTTGGGGGAATTGCAGGGAAAAATGTTTACCGGGGGAATCCTTTAGCCAATAAAAGTCCGTAGCCATTCCTGGGAGGATAATTCAACTAATAAATCCCCTGGGCCGTCTTTGCCCCACGCTTGAAATTGTTCCGACTGAATCACATAAACGTTTTGCTGATTACTAATGATTTTCAGGGGTGATCTCAAAACTGGCAACATTAATAATAAATGATCCTCTTTATCGGTAAATTGCACCACTGTTGTACCCAAATCGCCGAAATTGCCTAAACGAATGGCATTTAAGAGGTCTGACCCCTATAGGCTGGGGAAATAACGATCACCAAAAGTATTTATTGGTTACTGATGGGACGGAAAGTACGACCGGCTAAAGCCCGCCTTTTTGTGGGGTCTATATTTGATGACACCGTGGATTACCACCGTGCATTGGATGTATGGCGATCGCCAAGTTTTACTAGGAGTTTAACGACTATGGCTGTTCAGGGAATGCTTTCCTTCCAAAGTGAGCGGATCTTTTAGATAGACTATGATTTACCACCATTTTCCTTACTCCCCATTCTCCCCAGATAGTCTCAGATAATCTGGCCTTAAGCTGATTGATGATAGCAGGTCGCTACAGATAAATTCATTCAAGAATAATCCATTAATCAATCAAACAAATTTGATTACGTCCTTGAGCTTTTGCTTGATAAAAAGCTTGATCTGCTTCACCGATTAGCTTAATCGGAAACTCACCATAATTGGGAACGATAGAACAAATTCCTATACTTAGTGTGATATGCGAAGCAACAGTGGAAGCCTGATGAGGAATAGCTACTTTATTAACCTGTTCCATAATGGTTCTTGCAATACAATAAGCGCCTTTCCCGCTAGTTAATGGCAGAATAATAGCAAACTCTTCTCCTCCGTACCGAGCAACTAAATCTCCTGGACGATGAACTATAGATAGCAATAACTCTGCAACATTTTTTAATGCCATATCTCCTGTATAGTGACCATAGTGATCGTTATACAATTTGAAGCAATCAATATCAATCATAATTAGAGCAATAGGAGTTTGTTCACGCTCTGCTCGACGCCACTCTTTCATTAATGTTTCGTCAAAATATCGTCGGTTAAATATTCCTGTTAGCCCATCTATTATGGATATTTCTCTTAATTTTTTGTTAGCACTTCTAAGATTATTTTCCAAAATTTTTTGCTGAGTAATATTGGTTAATGAACCAATAGAACCCAAGCAATTTTCATTTTTATCAAAGAGAAAAATACATCTTGCTAATACAAAAATAACGGTTTGATCACGATGAAGAAATCTATATTCTTCTTCCCAAAATGAGTGAGTCTGAAAGGCATTTTGCCAAGATTGCATCATTCTTTCTAAATCATCTGGATAAATTCGATTAATCCAGCCATGCCCTAAACACTCTTCCAGAGTGATGTCTAATAAATATTCAGTATAGGGATTAATATATAGCCAACTGAAATAAGAGTGGGGCGGACGGTATGTATAATGCTATATTATGAATAATGACTAAACTAATAAGCAACTTATGGCATACGATCTTGATTTACGACTAAGAGTAATAGGTTTTCTAGAAGAAGGGAATGGTGTAACGAAGGCATCAAAAATATTTAGGGTAGGTAGAGAGACAATTTATAGATGGTTAAGCCGGGAAAATCTGGAACCAACGAAGGTAAAGAACCGGCGTCGGAAGATAGATATAAAAGAGCTGGAGAAAGATGTGATGGAAAATCCAGATATGCCGATGAAAGAGAGAGCAAAGAAATTCGGTGTAACTCCTAGCGCACTGTCATATAGATTTAAAGAAATGGGAATTACGAGAAAAAAAAACAGTTACTATATAAACAAAGAGATGAAGAAAAAAGAGCAGAATATCAAAAAATCCTGAAAGAGCTAATTCTAATTTATGGGGTTGCAAGCCTTGTATTCATAGATGAGGCTGGTTTTGAGGAGTTTGCCTCTTCAGTGTACGGATGGTCAAAAAGAGGAGAAAGAGTATATGGGGAAAGGCAAGGAAAAAGAGGAAAGAAAGAAAACCTTGTAGCAGGTAGAAGAAAGAATAAAAAAGATTTAATAGCACCGATGCTATTTAGTGGAAGTTTAAACGCCGAAGGTTTTGAAGGATGGCTTGAATTATACCTGATACCTGCATTAACAATTCCATCGGTATTAATTATGGATAATGCGCCTATTCATAGAAAGAGTAGGATTAGAAAAATAGTAGAAGAGGCAGGACATACAGTTTTGTTTTTACCTACCTACTCACCAGATCTTAATGACATAGAGCATGATTTTAGTGCATTGAAAAGAGCAAGAATATACGCCTCTCCAGGTGTAAGCATAGATGAAATTATTCGTAACTACTGTGCAGCATAGTGCCCCATAGTTATTTTAACTAGCTATAAATACAATAACCATCTACGTCATTACGATAAATACCAACGGGAATATGGTCTAAGAGATTTACCGAAGTGGCAGAATCAGTGACAGTCTTATCAGCAATTAATTTCAGTATATCCACCGCTATCACAACTTTGAACTATTTAGATAATCTAGGATATTCTATTTCATAAGTGATATATTATACCCACCGTTCATTCTGCACTTCCAAATTTTATCAATTTCCAGGTTTTAGGCACAAGGAAACCGGTCAAATGATCAATGCTATCTTGACTCCCTCCTACTTATCTTTGTCAGTGGTTTCTCTGGCAATCGTCAAATATTAAGCAGGACTTAGAAATCTCCTAAGATCCACTTAATACGTCAAACCCTTGATCTGTATGGTTCCCGGCACTTTATAGTCGTCGTCCCTCCCTTTTTTACTGCCTCCCCACCCCCCCGCCGGACGAAGGTTAATCATCAATACCCAAAGCCACTGACCGGCGGCCCCCCGAGTGGGGCAAGAAGGCAAAAACTGGATAAATTACTAGAGGTTGGTTGGCGATCGCCAAAAGATAAGTCAAGGCATATTTTGGCCAATGGCCATTTCAACCCTTAATTGTTCTGGTTAGCAACGCATTTATTAACCAGTTCAACGTCAATGTCTAACTCCTTGGCAATTTCAGTAATGGTCAAGCCTAATTTTTTTAATAGGGGTACGGTTTCCAGTTTGCCCTTGAGTAAGCCTCGTTGTTCCCCTTCCCGTAAGATTTCTTGATAGACTGCGGATTTTTTCATAATTTCACTCCTTAAAATTGTTCTAATAAACTCAGGGGCCAGCAGAATTCCCCAAAAAACCGAGGTTGCAGCCATCAGATTTGCCTTAACTCAATTATCCTCAATCTGATCTAGTACAGTCGCCACTTCCCTCAATTTTAATGCGGGGTCAGAGGTCTGCGTCAATACTGCTAGGGGCAACAGCCCTGCTAGCAATCAGGCGACATAGTCTTCGGAAAATGATTCAGCGAGGAATTTGCAGAGATTGTCGAACATACCCAAATTTTACTGGCGATCGCCTCTCCAATGCAGAAGTCATGGCCCTAAGAAAATGTTGCGCCAAGTTTGGTCTGGGCCGTGACCTGTGGAGGAAGGATAAACCCCAGCCCCTCAAGATGGGAGAACGGCAAGAACCAGAGAAACAGACAGTTTTGGCCCCAGGCACTATCTCACGGGAAGAATGACTCAAGAAAAAGGCACAGACTTAGATAAAATGCGCGATTAGAAAAAATTATCCTAGCCGACTTCCAAATATCTTTGAGGACTATGAGTCTGGATACGTTGGCCAATAGCAAACATTAAAGCCGCCAACTGAGAAGAATCCAAATTTCTAACCAAAAGCTCAGGAGATAAGGCTCCAAAGGATAAAGACGCATAAAAATCATCGGCAAACCCTGGCGACAAGCGGTCAGCCGCATCAATCAGTTCGTTGAGACTGTCAATGGAAGGAGAGACTTTACGGTTCAAGACCTCTGAAATGTTCTGGGGGGTTCTCCCTGCTTCAGCCGCCAAAAACTTCCCCTTTATCCCATGGGCATGCAGTTTGGCACGAAACACCTCTATAAAGTCTCTCTTCATTACTTTAATTAACTTTATTTCTGAACTAATGGTGCTAGAATTAACCCGAAAGATTAATAGGCAAGCTCCAATCCCAATGTAACACATAGAAGAGGATCGTTATGCTCCAGAAATTAGTCCATGAGTGACATTGACCGAATTTATGAGTTTTCGTATACCAAAGCACGTTCTTGTCCTGGCTGTTCAGTTAAACAGTATCTAATTTATTTAGCATAGGTTTACCTTAAGCCTTTATACCTGCAACTAGACATTTTCAGAACTTAATTGCACAAATCAGATCAGCGTCTTATCTCCGTAAATCCACGCAAATAGACCTCAAACTTGCCAAAAACGGCGCAATGCTGAAAACCAAATTGCAATTTAGTAACTTACTTCCCCAATTTTTATCCTTTACAAAAATAAAAAAGGCGGAGGGCCTTGAGCACCCAACGCCCCAAAAAAATCTTTAAATATGACTCAATTCTACAAGCTAACCAGCCAAACCATCGATCAGTTAATCGCCGCCGATTTACCAAAGTCCGCCCACAAGCTCTGGCTATGGGTTTGCCGCCTTGACCCCTTTGGGAACCGCCAGGTGCAGATCACTTGGGAAAGGGCCAACGAAGCCCTGAGTATCAGCAAGACCACTTTCTACCGTGCCCTAGGTCAATTAATTAATTCAGGTTTACTAATTAGCCAGAAGATAATCGGCTTTTGCGTTAGTCCCAAAAATGGGACTCAAGACCCAAACTTGGAAATCGAGTCCCAAAATTGCAATCCCCAGTTCCAAAAATGGGACTCCTCCTTATATAAAGAATTTAAGATTCTCTCAGAAAGACCAGACTACAAGAGCGAGGAAAAAGAAAAAATTCCAGATCCAGAAATCAATACAAATGGACGATGTAATGGAATTAAGCCAAAAATCCCAGAAAAACTAGCTACGGCAGAAGTTAACCAAAACTCATCTGTAAAACCTGTAGGTCAAGGAGAAGAAAAATATTCCGCCGCCCGCCGTACTAAAAAGCGCACGAAGAAGAACCAAGACTTTGATTGGCTTCCTGATGGCCCCTGGAGTATTGAGGGCAAGCTAGACCCCAATTTCCGGGATTGGTTGGCGAAGAACTGGCAGAAGCGTTATGGCGGAGACTTCCACGACAGACAGGCAGATGTGTTGGCCCATTTCAGGAAAGACCCCGCTAATTTGCCCATTCGCTGGGAGCAATATCAGAAGGAGTTTGTCCATCGGGTAGAAAATACCCAAATGCGCCTCGCCAATGGCTGTCAAATCCCTGAAGACCAGCAACGGAACCTAATTACCCATCAACGGGCTGTGACGGCGGTTCTACCCCCAGAAATGAATCCTGTGGCTGTGGTGGAACCCACAATTGCACCAGTGCTTCCCCCAAGGGCAGAAGAAGTTACTAGGGGTTTGGAAGTTGTTGAACCTGTGGCGGAATTATCCCCTGGTAAAGATTTTGAAGAAGCTGAGCTGGCCACCACGGAAATCATCCCCCCAGATTGTGAACCTTCTCCCTGGGAAAGTGACTGCTCCACCGAGGAACCCCAAGAAGTGACTGGGGATGTGTTTGTGTCAGCGGTGAGTGTTGAAACCCTTAGTAAAAATTCTCAAACGGAATCTGCCCCTCCTGAAAATTCTTCCCCGGCCTCTGAATACACCATCCTTCCCGACGGCACTCGCTTAAAAGTTTTCCAACGCCAGCAAAAATCCGAGCCTGTAGCCCCAGAACAAGCCAAAGCATTCAAGCAAATGGTGCAGGGTTTGCTCAAGGGTTTTGGTAGTAAGCGAGAAGTTTGCCCCAAGCCCCAGTCTGAATTGGAACGACTCAATCAATGGCTCTACGACCCCATCCTACGAGAGGAAGCGATTAATTATGCTCGGCGATCGCCAAATTACAAATATTGCTCCGAAACTGACCAAATCATTCACTGCGAGGAGTTCTAGCCATGGAAAGCTTAAACACCTCGACCTATTTGCCGGATGTGGTGGATTCACCCTCGCCGCAGAACAAACCGGAGGAAAAATACAAACAACTCAGTTTGTTGAAATCGACCCCGACTGTCATACCGTCCTCCAATACCACTGGCCCCATATCCCCATCCACGCCGACATCAGGGACTATTACCCAAGCCCAGGGCAATTTGACCTTGTTACCGCTGGTTTCCCCTGCACCGGCACCAGTAGCGCAGGAACCAAAACAGGCCTCCACCATCCTGAATCAGCCCTCTTTCGGGAAGTGTTACGCATCGTTGCCCAGTGCCATCCCCCATTTGTCGTCATTGAGCAACCCCTGGGAGTTATCCATCGAGGCCTTAGAGCAATCCTTGGCGGACTCCGAATGGTTGGTTATCAAAGCGAAGTTGAAATTATCTCGGCGGCGGAGCTGGGAGCGGGGCACCGCAGGGAAAGATTGTTTGTTGTTTCCTACCCCCACGGCCTGTTTGGGCACCTACCGCCAAGCTGGGTCGAACAAGTTGGAGCAATGGTTCAGGAGCAACGGGTTAATTCCCAATGGCTCACAGTTAAGTGCAACCGCCTATGCCCTGATTCAGGGTTATCCTTCTCACTGGTTTCAGGCCTTGGCTCCCAATCCTGCATTGTCCCCACCGGAACCCCCGGCAGAATTAAAGCCCGCAAACTGGCCGGCAGAACTGTTACCCCAGGACAAGCCAGTATTGCCATCAACCGAATCCTCTACCTCCATTCCCTTATCCCCTAGTAAAAATTCTGAGCAGAAGTCAAAACGGCGATCTCGGGGCCAAGGTAGCGGTTACATCCAATTGCACTATTGCGAAAAACAGACCTCAAGGGGCAAAAAATCCTATGAGCAGTACTATTACCACTATGAGCTGGAAATAAAGGGGAAACGGGTTAAACGCTCTGCCTATATTCCCGAGGATAAGCTTGATGTGGTGCAGGAATGGGATAGGAAAAAATTGAATGTAACCTTTATCCTGCAATATCTTGGCAAGACTGTCTAGTTAGTAATAGACACTATAAGTTCAAGTTAATGTCTAGCGGCTGATGGACGGTGTAAAGTCACCGCTAGGCAACTCTATTTTTCCCGACATGTACTATTACCTATAGCTCCCCTAATCACTACCGATGACAGCTCACTTTTTGAGAAAGTATGAACTAATAAAATGATCCTCTTTGATAATCTGGTCTGCGTTAGGAAACAAACCCCCAGTAATTTTTGTGAAACTGTCTAGTTCGATGTCTATTAAGCACTTGATAGTGTCCGCCATATTTCTTTTTTTACTGTCTAGTCAGCATGAGACAGTTCACTATCAAATTTTTCAAACCTTTACTAAATAAGGCTTTAAAGTATCTAGTCAACAATGGACATTGTAAATTGGCTGAATATTTTTGATGTCTAGTAGTGGCTGGACAGTGGTAAATCTCAAGACTGTGGCTCCAAACCCCTAGTAATTTTTTTAGGACTGTCTGGTGGATAGAAGACAGTGTAAAGCTCCTAATAGACAGCCAATGGATTTTGTTACAGGGTTTGCCAGAATTGTTCATATCCCCAGCGTTTACCCCATGCGTTTACCTATTTTTCCTATTGTTGCCAGTATTTTAATGTCCACCTTGCCTGTGGTGGCCCAAGTTATCCCCTCATTTGTTGGGTTACGCTATGAAGCTATCTCAGATCCCGACCTTGAAACCTTGGTTTACAAAAACCTTCCAGCGGGCATGGTTTCTGAAGGAGACTCCATAGTCGGTGAAGTTGATATCCCCCAACCCTTGTCTGTTTCCTGGTATCGCCTGGGGGATGTGCGCTATATGTGGTTTGAGAAAATTCTTTCTAATGTCATTACGGAACGTCCCAAAGGATTAAAGAATCATCAAACCATTTTGGTTTTGGATGCGGTGCAACTGCCCGATGGGGAATTTTATCTTTTGCGTGGATGTGAACGTAACGGTGAACAAGATCCAGAAATTTTTGTTGTTGGAGACACTACAGATCCAGACTCAGAATGGGTCACCGAATTTAAACAAGTCTGGCGGGCCAATCGGCAAACGGAAAAGCTTGAAAAAATCTCCCCTGTCGGTATTCGCTGTGAGAATCCAGCCTGGGGGATCTAAACGCATTGCCGAAACTGTCTATTAACCATTTGATAGTGTCTAGTTTTACTCCCTTCTTAATTGTCTAGTTGGTAGGAGACAGTTAGTTTTGTTTTTTCCAGAATCTCTGCTGAGTAAGCTTTTAAGTTATCTAGTCAGCACTGGACATCGTGAAGTAGCCGCAGCATTTATGTGTCTTGTCAGTGCTGGACAGTTGTAAATTCTAGGAATGGCTGTGAACCCCTAGTAATTTTTTGAGGTCTGGTTACATAACCGACTTACCATGGTTGGAGAATAACCATAGCTTGGTATGGAGAATAATTCCGAATGTCCACTTCTGCCTTTCCCAGAACCGTTTTAGTCACTGGTGTTACTGGACGTACAGGTTCATTGGTGTTCCAAAAATTACAGGCTCAGCCGGAATATTTTACTGTCAGAGGATTGGGGAGATCACCGGAGAAACAGCAACAGGTGCTTGGGGAGCAATCGACGTGTTTTGTAGGAGATATACGCAAACCAGAAACTTTAGTCGAGCCTCTGCGGGGCTGTGATGTTTTGGTAATTTTAACCAGTGCGATTCCTGTGGTGGTTGGACAACCAGAACCTGGGCAACGTCCTCCCCTTGGGTTTTTGACGGGAGAGATGCCGGAGGATGTCGATTATCATGGTCAGGTGAATCAAATTGAAGCGGCTAAGGTGGCTGGAGTCGAGCATATTATTCTGGTGGGTTCGATGGGAGGAACCAATCCAGATCACATGCTAAATAAGATTGGTGATGGCAATATCTTGCTCTGGAAACGCAAGGCTGAGCAATACTTGATTGATTCTGGTATCGATTACACGATTATTCGGGCAGGGGGTTTATTGGATCAGCCTGGGGGTAAGCGAGAGCTTTTGGTGGGGAAGGACGATCAATTACTAATTGATCCACCGGAGGGTATTCCGACTTCTATTCCCCGTGCTGATATTGCCGAATTAGTGGTACGGGCAATTATTGAACCTCAAGCCCGTAACAAAGCTTTTGATGTGATTTCCAAGCCAGAAGCCGATACTACGGCCACTGTTACGAGGGATTTTGCTGGCCTTTTTTCCCAGACAATGCCGGGATTGTAAGCTTCTGTAATTTTTTAAGACTGTCTAGTGAAATGTCTATTGGTTACTTGGTAGTGTCTATTCTTGATTTTCCCAACTGTCTAGTGAGCAGGAGACAATAATGAGGTATATTTTCAGAATCTTGTTTGGGCAAGCATTTTAAATGCCTAGTTATCACTGGACAGTGTAAAGTATCGGAACATTACTAGTGTCTAGTAGTCACTGGACAGTAGTAGATATTTGACCCGTGGAAGAATCCAATGCTGCCGATCGCCGATTTGTTGACCCGTTATAACTTAAAGACCCGCCAGAGCCTCTACAACCGTATTAATGCTTTGGGGCTTGAACCGACCCGTAAGGGGAATAAGGTTTTGTTTGATGACGAAGCGGTTAAGCTACTTGACCAATTGGATGAACATCTAGAGGAAGGTGGAACCCTCAATAACTTTGTCCCTCCCTCTGAAGTAACTACAGTGGAAAGCAGTATTGAATCCGTTGCCGTTGATTCTGACCTTCTCCCTTTTGACCCCGGCATGGTGGCTCTGATTCAGTTAATGGAATCTAGGCGATCGCCGTTGGATAATCTCAGGGATTTGGAGGATGCGGTCAGTTATGGTTGGTTGCTCACCACCACGCAGATAGAAAAATTACTAGGGGTTAAACCCAGAGGTGAGCAGTTTGATCGCCAAGGATTCTTATTTACTCGCCAGGGCAAAGCGGGACGAGAAGCCCAATGGTCGGTGATAAAAATTACTAGGGGCTTACGGTCTGTGGAGATGGAGTAAGGAGGGAGTGGATTACATAACTCAAAGGTTTGCTGTGAGTGTCAAGCACTCGCTAGACACTGTATATTTTCAAAGAGACAGTTTCCTGAAAGCTTTGATTGTTAACAGTTTCAAGAATAGACACTTAGGTCAATCCTATGAATGCCTCCCCTGATTTGACCCCCGACGAGATTCAAGATATCACTGATTTTTTGGTGACGGTTTACCAGGGCAACATTGAAAACATTGAAATGCCGGAGGAAATTAATGATGAACTCTATCGCTATACTTTCTGGGATGGCCCCAAACACATCCAGGTTATGGTCAATGAAAAAACGATGAAGATTGCGACCCGTATTTTGAACCCTGATGAGATTTAGGACTGTCAGTCTTTCACTAGACACTGTTCACCATTCACTGGACATTTGCCCAAAAAACCCATTAGATAAGGCTCAACAAAGAATATGATTGTTATTTACCACAATCCAGACTGCGGCACATCAAGAAACGTTTTACAGTTGATTGAAGCGGCGGGTTATTTGCCCCAGGTCATTGAGTATTTAAAGGAAGGTTGGACAAAGCCCCAACTCTTAGGATTATTTGCGGCGGCCGATCTAACACCCCGCAGTGCCCTACGAACAACCAAGTCTCCTGCGGCTGAACTGAACCTGTTAGAAGAAACTGTAACGGATGCTCAAATATTAGATGCAATGGTGGAGTATCCGATTTTGGTAAATAGGCCAATTGTCTGTACTCCCAAGGGAGTCCGGCTCTGTCGCCCTAGTGAAGTTGTTTTAGATTTGTTGGATCAGTGGCCTTCTGGCCCATTTGCCAAAGAAGATGGTGAACTGATACTGGATGAACAGGGAAATCCTGTCAAACTTGGATTGTCTACTACTCACTAGACAGTTTTCCGAAAGTTTCGCTCCCTATAGCCTTTGGGGAATTACCAGTGGTTACTGAGCTTGTCGAAATAGGGTTAAGAATAAGTGTTGAATTTTTTACTAGGGGTTTAGGGTGAAAGATAATCGTTATTCTCCTGACTGGACTGCGATCGCCACCACCAAAAAGCAGTCCGTTAATTGGGTCTGTGAACGGTGCGGGGTGCAATGTCTTAAGCCTGGAGAGGATAAAGAGTTGTCAAAGGAAGAACGCTATCGGCTCAGGATGGCGGTTCACCATTGCGATTACAATCCAGCTAATAATTCCCCTAGTAATTTGATGGCCCTTTGCTTGCCTTGTCATCTCCACTATCACCGCAGGCAACAGGGGAATGTCACACCAGGACAGTTATCGTTGGAATTTTGCTAGGATTTGTTTACGTGTTTTTTAACTGAATTTGATTTCCCTCTCTATTGAAAAGTCTCAGAGGGGAGGCTAGAAACATAAAATGTCACTTAAATTACTAATTTAACTATTTTTTATAAAATTTATGAGTCATAATCAAGAAACACAAGACCAAATACAAGACCAAATACAAAAACTATTTGATTCTTTGGAAAATGCGACACAGCGTTGTGTTGAAGAGCACTTTACTGAGCCAGCTCAAGTCAATGAATGGAACTTAAATGATGTATGTCATGCGGTATCTAAATATTTTGAAAAAGATATTAAAAATACATTAAAGATATACAATGGGCAAAAGTTAATTCAAGAACAGTTAAACGTAATTACACCGCGTCTTCAACTAGTTATAGAAGATATTAAAATTATTAAAGACTTAAGAGAAGAAGTTAAACAATTAAGAATAAGATATGAAGATTCTTTTAAATCAATCCATTTAAGCGTTGATTCTTTTCAAGATACTAGCAGAACTTTGTCTGAATTGATTAACAGAACAAAAGAAGATATTGATAAATTTCCGACAAAAGATTCGATAGAAATAATGATTCATAATCTTACAAGAGAGCTAATTTCTCAAAACACTTTTGATTCAAGATTGAACTCTATTGATGAAAGGATTAGAAGTAATGAAATTTCATCTAGAAACCAATTTTTAATTACTATTGCAACTCTTATAATAGGATTTATAGCTGTGATTGTGCCTCAATTTTATATATTATATGAAGATAAAAAAAACTCAGATAAATCAAAAGAAATGTCTAGTACGGAATTAGAATGCCCAAAACCTCTAATTGTGACCGATGCCAGTTTTACTCCCATAATCCTCATCTAGTTTGTGTGGTTCATCCTATTGGAGTGGAGGGAAAATGTTCCGACTTCAAACCCGACCTAATTCACGGGCGGATGAAGATGAATAATGGTCGCCCCTGGGTTATTTTTGGTGGGATGGGGAGCTATCTCCCAATAGGCCTGTTACATTGACCCCAGGGGAACAGCTTGAAATCTTGGACTTTCACCCCTTTTTTACTGGAGTTTGCCCTAAGTGTGGTCATGGGTTTGACCAGGATAATCCTCCCCCTATTTATTGGGATTGTCCGGCCTGTGGTTGGGTGGATGATTCGGTGTGATGATGATATTGCTTGCTCTATTTCAACCCCTTGAATTTCCTGATTCCTTCAATCAGGCGATCGCCGTCAATGTTTATGCCGAAACCATTTGCAAGAGTCAAGATCCTTTGGACGTAGCCCGTGGGGAAGCAACTCAAGCGGCAATGCAAGCTTTTAACCGCCATCGGCAACGACACGTTTTTCCCTTGGAAATCTGGGAACCCACCGAAGACCCAACGGAAGTAGAATTGCTGAGACGTTGGGACGAGTTTTCACAGAAGGTCTGCCCTGAAAGGTTGGAGTGATTATTTTCGCCAAGGCCAATGGGTTCCCATCTCAGTCTTTGCTGACCAGATTAGGTAAAGCATCAAGAGGCTGACTCCGGCGAGGAATGGTAATAGATCTTCCTTCATAACCCCTAGTAATAAACTGAATTCACTGTGCCCATTGCCCAATGGTCGTAATTAGTATGGATCAAAACGAGTGGATTATCTTTGCCGAGTTGCGACGGTCAGACTTTGAGTTGATTGTTTCAATCCTATCTGACCACTTCCCTCGTCTGGAATGGGGTTCACAGTGCGACGACTGGCTCTGGATTTATCGCCGGGACTACAAGTTAGAGATTGACTCGTTTTCGTCGATGGAACTGGAGGTGAAGGGCCCAAGGAAAGCCTATGGTTTGGCCCAGGAAATTTTGTGCCTGTTGCCGCCTTCGGTATTCGTTCAGGTTTTTGAAAGACCTAAGTTGGATCTCACCCGCTGAAGCCCCGATTAATAACCTTTTGGTTAACTATCACAATTTGTTAAGACCTTGCAACGGCTGATCTTATGTTGCGCTAGTATTCCGTCATACAGTAGAAACCTACCGTCAGTTATGAAAAGTAGGCGATTATCGATCCGGGTTCCAGACCCGTTACTTGGTCGGTTGGAGTCTTATCTTGACCAGCAGGGTTTGACGGTGACTGAGGGGGTATTAGCGTCCTATGTTGGGCAAAATGAACGGTTACCTTTCCTAGCGTGGATTGGTCGTGTTAAGCAACGCTTGGTAGTCTTGAAAAACAATATTTTTTTACCCTGAAGATTTTTTGCAGGGGCCGTATTTTAGGCTGTAAGTAATGAGTTGAGATGACTAATCAATGACGGCTCAAAATGTACTTTCCCCTCGACAGCTTGAACGACTACTAGCAATTGATGAATATATTCGCTCACCTATTCGATATACAGCAAAAGTAATTGCTGAAAAGTTAAGTGTAGCGGAAAGAACGATTCGTCTCGACTTTGCTTTTTTAAGAGATAGATTTAATGCTCCTATTCAATTCAATCAGTCTAAAGGCTACTACTATTCAGATAATACTTGGCGTTTACCAACAATCCCTTTGACCCAAGGGGAATTATTTGCTTTGACGTTGGGTGCAAGGGCATTAGAAGCTTATTCTGGGTCTGCCTATGAAGCAGAATTACAATCGTCCATTAAGCAGTTAGCAGCTCGTTTACCGCAAAAGATTTGGGTGGATTTAGAACGATTAGTCGATGAGCGGATTCACTTTCAACCAGGGGCAGAATTGTTAAATCTTGACCCGGATATTTATCAGGTCTTACATGAGGCTTGGAGGTCGTCACGTTCATTATGGATGCGCTATTACACTGCAGGCAGGAATGAAGAATCGGAACGTATTGTTGACCCCTATTATTTGGATATTTATCGGGGTAGTAACCCCTATTTAGTTGCTTTTTGTCATAATCGCCAAGCATTTCGGGAGTTCCGTTTAGACCGTATTCGAGAATATCGAATCTTAGATGAGCATTTTGAACCTGACCCTAGCTTTGACTGGAAAAAGTATAGTCAGAATGCGTTTCAAGTGGAAAAGGGCGATCGCCTTCATAAAGTAGTGATTGATTTTGCATCGAGGGCTGCTCCCTATATCAGAGAGCGGGAGTGGCATCCCTCCCAAAGGATTGATGAGCATCCTAACGAGTCTTTGACATTGTATCTGGAAGTGGGAGGACTTCAGGAGGTGAAGCGGTGGGTGTTAGGTTACGGCAAGGATGCTTTGGCCAAGTCTCCACCGGAACTGGTCAAATTGCTTCAGGAAGAGACTGAGGCAATGGCCCGACAAAACGAAATTGGAGGTTGGGAGTAATGCAAGAGGTTACTATAGCTATAGGCAGACCTCCATTGATGCAACTGGTTGGCCCGCAATCAGACTGCGTTGAGCACATAAGTGCGGTATCGGATTACCCTCCTATACTCTCAACCTTTGATGCCATAAGGCGTTCCGTGTCTGCCCTCACAAAAAATCTAATGATAAGAGTGGTATCGGAGAGACTTATGCTAGAATGAAGCAACAAAAAGACGACCGCCGTCCGCATGGGATAGGGTCGCTTTCACAAAACTAATTTGATCATTATGGAAAACCGCCAAAAATTCAAGGATTCAGGCTTATTCCCTTCAATATCTACATCTTCTTACCACGACAGGGAATTTGTAGAGCGTTTAATCAGTGAGAATCAGCAACTACGTCAATTGGCTTGTCCGCTATCTGATGACTGTCTTTGCGTTGATGACTGGCTACAAAAAGACTACGCCAAAGATAGGGGCTTGTAATTGCTTAATGACTTACTCCCTGTCTGACTTTTTGATGGGAAGTAAGTATTTGCTAAAAGTAAACTATACGTTTTATGGAGACTAATACAAAATGCATCAAATTTTGACCATTATTGAAAAGGATGAGTTTGGCTATTATGCTTATTGTCCTGCTTTAGAGGGTTGTCAAACTCAGGGAGATTCTTTGGAAGAAGTTGAGCAAAATATCAAAGAAGCCATTGCATTATACCTTTCTACGTTGACGAAGGAGGAAAAACAAAAACTCTTTGATAAAGAGTTAACTGCAATGATGACAGAGGTTCAAGTTGCCTAAAATACCGCGTTTAACTGCAAAACAAGCTGAGAAAATGCTCTTGGATGCTGGGTTTGAATTGTTACGAAGTGAAGGTAGCCATCGTATTTATGGCAAACAATCACGCAGAGTTGTAATTCCATTTCATTCTGGCAAAATTTTGCATCCAAAAATTGTTAAGCAAGTAATTCAAGCAATTCAAAATGATTAATTGGTGATTATAATGAACTTTATTGATTTGGCCTTTCCTGTAAAAGGTACAGTGCTTAATGCCGATCACAATTATTATTTGTATTCGGCGATCGCCAAAGAGTTTCCTATCCTTCACGATTTACCCGATTTGGCAGTTAATACTATTTCTGGCAAGCCAGATCGAGAGGGTAAAATTCTATTAGTGCCAGGTTCTAAACTTTGGATGCGTTTACCGATTGACAACATTACCCACATTTACCAATTGGCAGGTAAAAAGCTTCGTATTGGTCAATATAGTATTGAGCTGGGTAATCCTAGTTTGCATCCTTTAGAGCCGGTAGAATCACTGAAAGCCCGTATCATTACTATTAAAGGTCATACCGAACCTATTTCTTTTTTGGAAGCAGTAAAACGGCAACTTTTTGCCCTTGAAATTACTGAAGGGGATGTAGGGATTCCAGCTAATCATGAGGGGATTCCGAAGCGGTTAACGTTGCAAATTAAAAAACCAGAAAGAACCTATTCTATTGTCGGCTATAGCGTTTTATTATCTAACCTCTCTGCTGAAGATTCTTTGAAAATTCAACAAGTTGGGATAGGAGGGAAACGTCGGCTTGGCTGTGGTGTGTTTTATCCCGCAGTTAAAAAATCTACTAATTCAGGAAATAAGAAAAATGTTGAAGCAACTCTTGGCTAAGAGTTTACCGACTGATCCACAAAAAAAGCCTTTGTCCCTTGAGCAGCATTTATTGGATACAGAAACAGCGGCTTTAGTGATTTTCAAAGGTCGTATGCTTGACAATTGGTGTCGTTTTTTTAAGGTTAAAGACCCTGATGAGTTTTTATTGCACTTGCGGGTAGCGGCCTTATTTCACGATCTGGGTAAAGCTAATCACGAATTTATAGAAGCTGTTACAGCTAAAGGCTTTGTCCCACAAACGTTACGCCATGAATGGATCAGCGCCTTAGTGCTTCACTTACCTGAAGTCAGGCAATGGTTGGGAAAAAGTAATCTTAACCTAGAAGTTGTTACAGCGGCGGTGTTATCCCATCACCTAAAAGCAAGTCCTGATGGAGATTATAAATGGGATGAACCTCAAAAATCAGGAGATAAGGTTGAGACTAAACTTTATTTTAATCATGAAGAAGTTGACCGTATTCTTAACAAAATTGCCAATTTATTGGATGTTGACAGCAAACTACCTGAATTGCCTAAAAAGTGGATTAAGGGAGATATTTTTTTGGAAAATATTTATAAAGATGCTAATCAAATAGGCAGGAAATTTACTCGTCAAGCCAAAAAAGATGACTCTTTAAAAGGTCTACTTTTAGCGGTTAAAGCGGGACTAATCGCTAGTGATTCTGTTGCTTCTGGTATTTATCGCACTCAAGATTCAGAGGCGATTGCCAATTGGGTTAACCAAACTCTCCATACAAATTCCATTACACCAGAGGAGATTGAGGAAAAAATTCTTCATCCCCGTTATCGCCAAGTCGAGAAATCGATTAACGAACCGTTTCAGTTAAAACGCTTCCAAGAAAAAGCAGAAACCTTAAGTTCTCGTTTGTTACTGATGAGTGGCTGTGGGTCGGGTAAAACGATTTTTGCTTATAAATGGATGCAAGGTGTTCTGAACAAGCATCAGGCAGGCCGTGCTATTTTCCTTTATCCGACTCGTGGAACGGCAACGGAAGGATTTAAAGATTATGTTTCCTGGTGTCCTGAAGCTGATGCCAGTCTATTAACCGGAACTGCCACCTATGAATTGCAGGCGATCGCCAAGAATCCAACGGAAGCAAATGAAGGCAAGGATTATCAAGCTGATGAAAGACTTTATGCTTTGGGTTACTGGGGAAAACGCTTTTTTTCGGCAACCGTTGACCAGTTTCTCTCATTTTTGACCCACAACTATAAAAGCATTTGTTTATTACCAGTTTTGGCAGATTCCGTGGTGGTAATTGATGAAATCCATAGTTTTTCGCCAGAGATGTTTGATAGCCTGGTCTGTTTTCTCAAAACTTTTGACGTTCCGGTTCTTTGTATGACGGCCACGTTACCCCAAACTCGCATTGAGGATTTAACGATTCAACTTGATAAGGACAAAGACGGGTTAGGGTTAGAGGTTTTTCCCACGTCTGATCGCTCAGAGTTGGCAGAACTTGAAAAGGCGGAAGGGATGGAGCGGTATCTGATTGCTCACACTAATGAAGAAGCCGCGCTAGACCTTGCCGTTAAAGCCTATCAAGACTCAAAACGAGTGTTATGGGTTGTCAACACCGTTGATCGCTGTCGAGAGAAGGCACGCAAGCTGGAATGTTTACTGAAAACTGAAGTTTTGACCTATCACAGTCGTTTTAAGCTGGCCGATCGCCAAAACCGTCACCGAGAGACAGTAGAAGCATTTGCTTTACATCAAGCTCAAGGAGAGAAAAAAGCGGCCATAGCGGTTACAACGCAGGTGTGTGAAATGTCCTTAGATTTGGACGCAGATGTATTGATCACAGAGCTGGCTCCCATTTCTTCATTAGTACAACGTTTTGGGCGATCTAATCGCGGTGACAAGAACGATAAGACTGAACCTTCAAAAATTTATGTTTATAAGCCACCGAAAGATAAACCCTATAAACAAAAAGATGATCTAGATCCTGCTGAAAAATTTATCAATGATGTATTGGGTCGAGCAAGCCAAAAGCTATTGGCAGAGAAACTCAAAGAACATTCACCGCCTGGACGATATTCGGATGGTTCAGCCCCTTTTGTTACTCAGGGTTATTGGGCAAGCTCCGATGAACCTTTTAGAAAAATTGATGACTTTGCTGTTAATGCGGTTCTGACGGAAGACTTAGGAGAAATTACTCAATACTTGAACAGTAACCCACCAAAGCCTATTGATGGCTTTATTGTGCCAGTTCCTAAAAAGTATAAGTTCCAGGGTTTTTCACACAGGCCACCACAATTGCCCAAATACCTTGAAATTGCCGACAGTAAATTTTATTCATCAAAACGAGGGTTTGGAGACGATGCCTAAAACTCAAGCAGAAATCTTAACACTAGACTTTAATTTAGCTGAGTTACCTTCTGCACAACATCGTGCTGGTTTAGCAGGACTCATTTTAATGATCCGAGAACTGAAAAAATGGCCATGGTTCAAGATTCGCCAAAAAGAAAAAGATGTTCTTTTAAGCATTGAAAACCTCGATCAATATGGGGCTAGTATTCAGCTTAATCTGGAAGGCTTAATCGCTCTATTTGATTTGGCTTACTTATCCTTTACCGAGGAAAGAAAATCAAAAAGTAAAATCAAGGACTTTAAAAGGGTTGATGAAATTGAAATCGAGGAAAATGGTAAGAATAAAATCCAAAAGTATTATTTTTATGACGTGATTACTCCCCAAGGAGGCTTTTTGGCAGGATGGGACAAATCTGATGGACAGATTTGGCTTAGAATTTGGCGAGATATGTTCTGGAGCATTATCAAGGGTGTTCCTGCTACTCGTAATCCATTCAATAATCGCTGTGGTCTTAATTTAAATGCAGGTGACTCATTTTCTAAAGATGTTGAATCTGTTTGGAAAAGCTTACAGAATGCAGAAAAGACAACAGGACAATCGGGTGCTTTCTATCTAGGAGCAATGGCGGTTAATGCTGAAAATGTTTCTACTGATGATTTAATAAAATGGCAATTTTTACTGCATTTTTGGGCTTTTGTCGCTCAAGTTTACTGTCCTTATATTTTAGATAAAGATGGAAAGCGAAATTTTAATGGCTATGTTATTGTGATTCCTGATATTGCTAATCTTGAAGATTTTTGCGATATTTTACCTGATGTTTTAAGTAATAGAAATTCTAAGGCTTTTGGTTTTCGTCCTCAAGAATCAGTTATCGATGTTCCTGAACAAGGAGCATTGGAATTACTTAATTTAATTAAACAGCGGATTGCCAAAAAAGCAGGGTCTGGTCTTTTATCTGACTTGATTGTAGGAGTTGAAGTTATTCATGCGGAAAAGCAGGGTAATAGCATTAAGTTACATTCTGTTAGCTATCTTCAACCTAATGAAGAAAGCGTCGATGATTACAATGCCATCAAAAATTCTTATTATTGTCCCTGGTTTCGTCGTCAACTTTTATTGAACTTAGTGAATCCTAAGTTTGATCTCGCTTCACAGTCTTGGCTTAAACGTCATCCCTGGTATGGCTTTGGTGATCTACTAAGCCGTATTCCTCAAAGGTGGCTCAAGGAAAACAATAGTTACTTTAGCCATGATGCCCGTCAATTATTTACTCAAAAAGGAGATTTTGACATGACTGTTGCTACAACTAAAACCCGCGAATATGCTGAAATTGTTTACAAAATTGCCCAAGGATTTGTACTCAGCAAGCTATCCAGTAAACATGATTTACAATGGAGCAAATGTAAAGGAAATCCTAAGCTAGAGCGGGAATATAACGACAAGAAAGAAAAGGTAGTCAATGAAGCTTTTTTGGCAATTCGTTCTCGTACAGAAAAGCAGGCTTTTATTGATTACTTTGTTTCAACGCTCTATCCCCATGTTCGACAAGACGAGTTTGTGGACTTTGCCCAAAAACTTTTCCAAGATACGGATGAAATTCGCTCATTAACCCTACTCGCCTTATCTAGTCAATATCCCATCAAAAGACAAGGGGAAACAGAGTAAGTTTTCGTTTTGGCAAGATTTTTATCCATTGATGCCCCTAGGCGAGTAATTTTTTACCTTCTTACCATTTGACTTTAAACACCATGAGTAACCTCAATCTTTTTGCCACGATTTTAACTTATCCTGCCCCTGCGAGTAATTATCGGGGGGAATCGGAAGAAAATCGCAGTGTGATCCAAAAAATCCTTAAAGATGGACAAAAGTATGCCATTATCAGCCCCGAGTCGATGCGGAATGCCCTGCGGGAAATGTTGATTGAGTTGGGTCAACCTAACAATCGCACTCGCTTACACAGTGAAGATCAGTTAGCGGTTGAATTTAAGGAGTATCCTAACCCCGATAAATTTGCCGATGATTTTTTGTTTGGCTACATGGTTGCCCAAACTAACGATGCCAAGGAAATGAAAAAGCTGAACCGTCCAGCGAAGCGGGATAGCATTTTTCGGTGCAATATGGCGGTGGCTGTGAATCCCTATAAATACGACACGGTGTTTTATCAATCTCCTCTTAATGCTGGGGATAGTGCCTGGAAAAATTCTACCTCTTCGGCCTTACTCCATCGGGAAGTTACCCATACAGCATTTCAATATCCCTTTGCTTTAGCCGGTAAAGATTGCGCCGCAAAACCAGAGTGGGTCAAAGCCCTATTGCAGGCGATCGCCGAATTAAATGGAGTCGCAGGGGGTCATGCCCGTGCTTATTATGAATTTGCACCCCGGTCTGTGGTGGCTCGGTTAACGCCAAAATTGGTCGCCGGTTATCAGACCTATGGGTTTGATGCTGAGGGAAATTGGCTTGAATTGTCTCGTTTAACTGCTACTGATAGTGACAATCTTGATCTACCGGCCAATGAATTTTGGTTAGGAGGTGAACTGGTGCGGAAAATGGATCAAGAACAAAAAGCTCAATTAGAAGCGATGGGGGCCCATCTTTATGCCAATCCTGAAAAATTGTTTGCCGACTTAGCAGATAGTTTTCTGGGGGTATAACCAATGGCACAGCTAGCATTGGCTTTAGATACAGTTACCCGATATCTCCGGCTTAAAGCTCCCTTTGCGGCTTTCCGACCCTTTCAGTCGGGTTCCTTTCGTTCTACCACACCAGTTCCCTCTTTTTCAGCAGTATATGGGCTACTGCTCAATCTAGCGGGGATTGAACAACGACAGGAGGTGGAAGGTAAAGTAACGCTGATTAAACCCAAAGCCGAATTACCTAAACTGGCGATCGCCATTGGTCAGGTTAAACCGTCCTCAACTTCCTTAATTAATCAGCAGTTGCATAACTATCCAGTGGGTAACTCTGGCAAGGAATTTGCTTCAAGAACTTTTGGTTCTAAATATTGGATTGCTCCGGTGCGACGGGAGGTATTAGTTAATCTTGATTTGATTATTGGACTACAATCTCCGGTTGAATTTTGGCAGAAACTTGACCAAGGTTTAAAGGGAGAAACCGTAATTAATCGTTATGGATTGCCGTTTGCTGGGGACAATAATTTTCTTTTTGATGAGATTTATCCCATTGAAAAGCCAGATTTAGCTAGTTGGTATTGTCCTTTAGAACCAGATACCAGACCGAATCAAGGAGCTTGCCGTCTGACTTTATGGATTGACAGAGAGAATAATACTCAAACTACAATCAAAGTATTTTCTCCTAGTGATTTCAGGTTGGAGCCACCCGCAAAGGCTTGGCAACAGTTACCAGGGTAAATTGATTATTAAAGAATTATCAGGTGTCAGACATGATTACTCGTGAACAATTTAAGGCCGAATTAGATGCTGTTGATGATCTAACGATCAATATTTTACATGGCGTTATGATTGCCCTTAAGCAAAAAGTATCCACTTCTCCAAATCAAGCTGATTGGTCAACCAACAATCCCCTTAAAAATAGTATTGTCTATGAAAACGATGTTTTGAGTCCTATCGATGAAAATTGGGATGCAGAACGATGATTGTTTTAGATACTCACGCATGGTTTTGATAGGTAGCAGAATCACCTAAAATTTCTCGTATTTATTTTCACCCCTGAAAGATTTTTGCAGGGGTCTTTTTATAGAATGTAAGTAATCGAATTTTACTTACTCTTATGTACACATTAGAACCACAAGAAACTCAACAAATTACGGAAGATACCCTCCGAGTTTGTTCTCTTCATGCTTATGCTTATTGTCCTCGTCTTTTCTACTTAGAAGAAGTCGAGGAACTTTACACCCAAGATGCGGCGGTTTTTGCCGGACGGCGCTTGCATGAGGAACTTGAAAAAAACGAGGATGAGGAATGGTTAGACCTTTATCTCGAAGATGAGCTTTTGGGTTTACGGGGACGGGTAGATGCGCTTAAAACCCGCAACGGTGAAACGATTCCCTATGAGCATAAGCGTGGGCGTTGCTACCGGGATGAAAATAAGCAGCCCCAAGCCTGGGAAAGTGATCGCCTACAAATTTTGGCCTACTGTTACCTTCTGGAAGTCGCACTAGGTATCACGGTAGCGGAGGGGCGTATTCGTTACCATGCAGACAATGTTTTAGTTCATATTCCCTTTGACCAAGCAGCAAAATGTTCGGTAGAGACGGCCATTCAAGAAGCTAAAGCTCTGCGGCGCACCGCGAAGCGGATCTCTGTGAGATCGCCCTATCGTCCAGCCGTAACCAACAACGAACATCTTTGTACCCGTTGTTCTCTGGCAGCGGTGTGTTTACCGGAGGAAGCCCGTCTTGCTCACAATAAAGAATGGCATCCGACCCGGTTATTTCCCCAGGATGATGAGCGCGAAGTTATTCATATTTTGGAACCGGGAACCCGTGTTGGTCGTACCGGGGAACAACTGAAAATTACACGGCGCGATCAACCAATTGAAAAATTATCGGTGCAACAAGTTAGTCAGGTGGTGCTTCATAGCTTTTCCCAGCTTTCTACCCAAGCTCTGCATTTTCTTTCTTACAAAGATGTTGGTATCCACTTCATTTCTGGGGGAGGGCGTTATGTGGGTAGTTTAGATACTCGTCAAGGCAGTATTCAAAGACGTATTCACCAATATCAGGCGTTAACTCAGCCAGATTTTACTCTCAGTTTGGCAAAAAAATTAGTTTATTGTCGCGGTGAAAGTCAACGAAAATTTTTGATGCGAGGCAAGCGTAATCGGCAAGAATCGCTTCCAATAGTGGAACAAGCAATCGACCAAATTAAGGCGGTTGTGCGTCTTGTTCAACATTCTGAATCTCTAGCATCTTTATTGGGGTATGAGGGCAATATGGCCGCGTTATATTTTGCGGCTTTATCGGAACTTCTCTCAGAAGATGTTCCCGATAATCTGCGTTTTGCTGGGCGTAATCGTCGCCCTCCCAAGGATCGTTTCAATGCACTACTCAGCTTTGGCTATGCGTTGCTGATCAAGGATGTGATGAACGCTATTCTCACCGTGGGTTTGGAGCCAGCACTGGGGTTTTATCACCAACCCCGCACCCAAGCGCCGCCCTTGGCATTGGATTTGATGGAAGTTTTTCGAGTGCCATTAGTTGACATGACGATTATCAGTTCCCTTAATCGGGGGCAATGGCATGAATCGGAAGATTTTGATATCCGGGGCCAACAAGTTTGGCTTAGTGAATCGGGACGACGTAAGTTTATTGAAATCTATGAGGCCCGTAAGTCAGAAAAGTGGAAACATCCTGCCACAGGCTATTCCCTAACCTACCGCCGTTTATTTGAGTTGGAAGTACGTCTACTCGAAAAAGAATGGTCGGGGGAAGCCGGTCTCTTTGGTCGTTTGATTTTACGCTAGGGAAAATTATGGCAGAACTCAAAAATTGGTATTTGATTTGTTATGACATCCGTTGTCCTAAACGCTGGCGTAAAGCTTACAAACTACTTGAGGGGTATGGCGATCGCCTACAATACTCCATTTTTCGCTGTTGGCTTAGTCAACGAATGCGTGAAAAGTTGCGCTGGGAGTTGGAAAAGATTCTGACTCTTGAGGATGACCTAATTTTAATTAGGCTGTCAGCTCAATGTGTCAAGGATTTACCAAAATATAATCGCCAAAATACTTGGATATTAGAAGGGGGTGGCTTTCGGGTAATTTGACTAAGCGCAGAGATCTGTCTTTGTCTTCTCACGAATTTTGTCCAAGGAGCCTCAATGCTTGATCTGATAAGCAATTGAAGTCTTTCCCCCATCAGTTAGATCCTTGTAAATGCTGTATCCTTTGTTCTGTCTAAATTGTGAAAATCTCTCATACTCTATTTTCCTTGACTTGTCTTTTTTGAAATTTGAGTTGTTGAGCACCTTGTAAAATCCTTGTAGAAGGTACGCATGGTAATCTTTTTGAAAGTCGCCGTGTCCAAACCATTGATGCCGTAAGGCGTTGAGCACTTACAAATGGAACTAACACTTGTTTTGGATCGAAGTGTGTCCAAACCATTGATGCCGTAAGGCGTTGAGCACACCTGGAATTTGGAGCCACCCAAACCCAGCGGGGGGGTGTCCAAACCATTGATGCCGTAAGGCGTTGAGCACTTTATCACCGTGTCCCCAATCTGGATATTTTGTGTGTGTCCAAACCATTGATGCCGTAAGGCGTTGAGCACTAACAATTACAGAAACTTCAAGCGGATTTGCTATAGTGTCCAAACCATTGATGCCGTAAGGCGTTGAGCACACCGTAAGATTGGCAGATATTATCGTCCCTGATATGTGTCCAAACCATTGATGCCGTAAGGCGTTGAGCACCATACCGTGCATCAGGATAATATCACAATGCTTTCTGGTGTCCAAACCATTGATGCCGTAAGGCGTTGAGCACGCAGATCTGGACATTGACACGACCAGGGAAACCCTGTGTCCAAACCATTGATGCCATAAGGCGTTGAGCACGGATTTGCTCATGCCAATTGTGGGGGATTTTGCCCGTGTCCAAACCATTGATGCCGTAAGGCGTTGAGCACGCGTGGCGGGCGGGGCAATTGTTAGTGCGATCGCCGTGTCCAAACCATTGATGCCGTAAGGCGTTGAGCACTACGTTTTTCCGTCCCAGGCAACATAGCAGGCATGGGTGTCCAAACCATTGATGCCGTAAGGCGTTGAGCACCTTGGTTTGATGAGTCCACCGGCTGGGTTAAAGGTAGTGTCCAAACCATTGATGCCGTAAGGCGTTGAGCACCTGTTGGCGTGGATACGGTTATTCCCTAGCCGTGAACCTTATCGTTGGGATTCCCTCACGAGCATTAGGCGATCGCCAGCATAATCTAGTCCCCGCGCAGCTCCGCAGGCAAAGTTAAAATAATGTTAATGAGTGCCCTGCCCATCTCTACGAGATCGTTCCTTTCCCCACTCCAACCTGCAAACATGGCCCAAATCACCCTAGACCTCCCCGACGAACTCCTAGAGCAAATAGTACAAGCAGGAGAAAACCCCTCAGAGTGGTTACGCCATCGCCTACCCGACATTCTCAAACCGGTTCCCCCCTTACCTGCCCACCTCTATCGCCACATTCTGAACTTCATCGCTAGCAATCCTACTCCCCAACAAATCTCAGACTTCAGACCCACCCCAGAAATGCAGGAACGCTTAAGAAACCTCTTGAATCGAGAAGAAAACCTGACCCCCTCAGAACAGGCCGAACTTGAGGAGTATGAACGAATCGAACATCTTGTCGTTATGCTCAAAGCAGGCAACCTTAAAAACTTAGTCGGCTAACTGTGAGCAAAACCTATATCTCTCTTGCCCTGCGCCGCCTAGTCACAGAACGAGCAAATGACCAATGTGAATACTGTCGCCTCCCAGCAAACCTTTCCTTTTTCCCCCATGAACTTGATCACATCATCGCGGAAAAACACGGAGGACAAACCATTTCCGAGAATCTTGCTCTAACCTGTTGGCGTTGTAATCGTCACAAAGGAAGCGACTTAGGCTCCTTCGATCCTCACACCAACGAATTTTGTTTTCTCTTCAACCCTCGTACCCAGTCCTGGAGTGAGCACTTTAGCCCCAGTCACCATCACATTGAAGGACTAACCCCCGAAGGACGCACAACGGTCAAACTTCTGCAACTCAACACCTCAGAACGTATCGCAGAACGCAAACGGCTAAACCCCATAACTAGGCGATCGCCGAAGAACTCAGACTATATTAGCCCTGACCGTCTTTATGCAGAGTCTTATACTAAAACTTCAAAAGACCAGGGTTACAAGGCATTCTTCATGGTGTCAAATGTACCGAAATGATAGTCCATATCAAAATGAGATTGTAGATAAAGCCTGCTCTTTTTCTTGTTCAGAAACCTCCAGATAATGGGACAACACATTCAAATTCTTGTGACCACTAATCTTTTGAATAACCCGCAAATTAATGCCCTTGCGACACATCATAGTTAACGCAGTGCGGCGGAAAGAATGGGTCGATACTCCCCTCACTCCAATCCTATCCGTTGCTGCTTTCAAAATTTTGTGGGCCATGGAAGGGTGAAGATGTGACCCCACCCGTTTGCCCCGAAACACATGGGATAATGAAAATTTAAAATATTGTTAGGATTAGTTTTCATTCAATGATTTTGCAAAATATTGAATGACTCCCACAACCCTAATTCTATCCTAGAATTTTTCTGATTACCCATAGCTTAATGCAAATTATTGCTAATCTTTATTGCTTCGATGATGAATTGGCGATCGCCACAGGAAACAACTTGGCCCAGAAATAAAACTGGCAGTGGTGACAACGAAGAGTTTTAAATATTTTTTATTCCGTAGCAAAATTCCAACGATAATTGCCCCGGTGTGATATTGCCCTGTTGCCTGCGGTGATAGTGGAGATGGCAAGGAGAGCATAAAGCCATCAGATTGCTAAGGGTATTGTTACCAGGATCATAATCACAGTGGTGAACTGCCATCCTGAGCCGATACCGTTCTTCCTTTGACAATCCCTTCCCCTCCCCAGGCTTGAGACATTGCACCCCACATCGTTCACAGACCCAACCAACGGACTGCTTTTTGGCAGTGGCAATCTGACTCCAATTGAGGGGATAACGGTCATCCTTCATGGCAAACCCCTAGTAATTTTTTAATCATTCACTCTAAACCCCTAGTAAATTTTTTTGGCTAGGGATGATGCTCAATGTAAAAATCTAGAGCCGCTTCAAACACATCCTTGAGGGAAAGATCATGTTTAGCCGCATACTGTTTGAGCTTGCGACGCATTTCTGAAGTCACCTTAAAATTCAAATTAACGAATTCGCTACTTCTTGCTTTCGTTATTTCTGGTTCTGGTGTGGATTCCGCCTTTGCCGTGTCGAATACCTTACTGAGCCGTCCCATTGATAACCTCCATAATTTCCTTGCCGATAGTTTTGTAATCTTGCCAAGGGTAATGATCCCGTCCCTTCATTTCCGCAGTGGTCACCCCCATATCAATGGCCTTAACCACCGAGGCTGAGCGTCGGATGAATCCTTTAAAAACTTCAATCCGATTTTCAGCTAGAACAGACCGCAATTCATCGGCTGATTTACTCGGATAAGGAGGAGCAATGGTAATCAAAACCCGGTAGATGGCACTTGGGTATAAGTCGTGAAACATCTGGAGCATGGGGTCAAGGCTGATGGCATCTGGTACGCAGGGCAGAATGGTTAGATGGGCTTCTTGGCTAATTTCTTTAAGTTCATTACTATCAGGGCGAGCTGGGGTGTCCAAAACCAAAAAATCATTCCCGGCAATATGGGCCGGAGCAGACTTTTCATTTTTGACCTTAAAAAGGGGTTCCTTTTCTGAACGGGCTGCCCATTTCTCCACCGAACGGTTAGGGTCAGAGTCAATTAACAACACTTTCCCCTGATCGGCCAAGTAACGAGCAATGTGGATTGAGGTGATGGTTTTACCCACTCCTCCCTTATAGCCAGTCACGGCAATTATCTTCATTTCGTGTTTTCTAGATTTCGTTATTTCTTGCT
Source organism: Synechocystis sp. PCC 6714 (assembly GCF_000478825.2). Lineage (NCBI taxonomy): Bacteria > Bacillati > Cyanobacteriota > Cyanophyceae > Synechococcales > Merismopediaceae > Synechocystis > Synechocystis sp. PCC 6714. Next base: position 54,657 of record NZ_CP007544.1, read on the forward strand.
ATGACATTATATTAAGCTATCTGTGCCCATAACAAAATTCTTTATTTCGTGCTTTCTTCATTAATGGTGTTGTCAATGAAAATCTGTTCACAGACTGGTGGCAGTTCAGCCCCTTGACATATCTCCCATACCTAAAGGTAGGAAAGTAGCTTGCTTGAGTGTGGCTAGTTCTTTGGGTTTGCCTTCAATCCACCAATCCGGTCTAAATCTTCTGGGCCAAATGACCAGGGCAATAATTCAGTGATTGATAGTGGCCCGATGGGAGTCATGATTTGCAGTTCCCTACCCCCATGCTCTAACAAGACCTGACGACAACGGCCGCAGGGAGCAAGATAATTATCCTGACTATCAACACAGACCACTGCCACCAAACATCCCCCACCAGTGGCCATCAAATGGGAGACCAAGCCACACTCCGCACAAAGGGTTAGACCATAGGACGCATTTTCGATATTACAGCCCACAACAATTCGCCCGTCGTCCACTAGCCCTGCCGCCCCCACTAAAAAATGAGAATAGGGGGCATAGGCATTTTGTCGAACCTCGATAGCAGATCGATGTAACTGCTCCCAACAAATATCAACCATTGGTCAAACCTTAATTTTTCAACAATCAGGTAAAAGAATTAGATACCCCAGGCTGCACTGACACAGCGAATACCAGCAGAGGAAATTTTTAAGGCTTTCTTCTTTTCCGATTAGCTTGCCAAATCTGTTCAAATTCCCCAACCCATTCCGAGTGTGGATCAGTAGTGCTTCCAATGACAAAAATCTCTGGATCTTGTTTGCCGTTGAGTTGACATCTACGCAGAATATCAAATTGGTGATTGGGGAGTTTTACCGCATCAAAAATTAGGATATTTTAATGGTCTCCTAATCCTTTAAGATGTTAGGCAACGACATTGGAAAGAATCTTTTCAAATCATAATTTAATCCTAATTTGATGATTATATTTAACGGAATTTGCGCTCTGATTCCTGAATTGACAAATCATTAATACTGGCTTCCCGTCTTTGCATTAAACCGTTAGAGGCAAACTCCCATTGTTCATTGCCATAGGCTCGATACCATTTTCCTAAATCGTTGTGATATTCATATTCAAATTTGACAGAAATACGGTTATCGGTAAAGCTCCAAAGTTCTTTTTTGAGCCGATAATCTAACTCTGTATTCCATTTACGGGTGAGAAATTCTCGAATCTTATCTCGACCTTGAAAAAATTCGGCTCGATTACGCCACACAGAATCTTGGGTATACGCTAAGATGACTCGTTCCGGGTCACGGGTATTCCAAGCATCTTCAGCTGCTTGCACTTTAGCTTTTGCTGTTTCCAGGGTAAAGGGCGGTAAAGGGGGGCGGGAAATAAATTCAGTCATGGTTAATTATCTTCAATTAAAAGATTCAGTTAATATTTCCGTTGCTTTTGTGAAAGTAGAAACGAGAGCGTCATCTCAAACCATTTCAGATTTTTCCAACTCAGCAATACGAGCCTGGAGGGGAGCAATCATGGCCGTAACTTCCGCCTCAGAATAACGAATGGGAATATGTTGAGGACAGTTTTCACTAATCGCTTCAACTTGAAATAAGATTGCCCTTTCTACAGGTGCAGAATAGTCTCTCTGTCGCAATGTTTGCAGTAGCTCCGATTCCCCTTCCAGATAATGGGCACGACCCCAAATTTTAATGCGTTTACGGTGGCGATAATCCATCAAAAATAAAAAGGCTTTGTCATTACCGGACAGATTGCCAACGGTGATGTACTGCACATTGCCAGAGAAATCCGCAAAGCCCAAGGTTTTTTCATCCAACACTTTAAGAAAGCCTGGAGGGCCGCCGCGAAATTGAATATAGGGATAACCGTTAGACCCCACTGTTCCCAAATAAAAACCATCCAATTGGGCAATAAAATCGGCAATTTTTGGCGTAATGGTATCGTTACTGTCGCCATTGGCAATATACCGTTCATAGGTTTGCCGTGAACCCCGATCGCTCTGGGCGGCTTGGACTTCGGGGGTAAAAGCAATCTCACCAAATTTTCGGGGCATAACCTTCTCCTAAGTAATAACTAATTCTTCGATGCCGATCATGCCCACAAAACCAGGCAACTTTTTGACCCGTTCAATCCAGGTTAAAACATTGGGATAGGGACGGAGATCAATTTGCCCATCACCCGCTAAAGCCACATAGGGAAACACTGCTACATCGGCGATCGTGGTTTGTGCCAATGCCAACCAAGTTCGTTCCGTTAAATGTTGATCCAATTGAGACAAAATAAAGTCGGCTTTTTGATTAGCTCGTTCTATATCAATGTTGGTTGCGCTGAAGAGATGGTATAAACGGGCGGATTCTGGTCCCTGACGAATTTCTCCGGCCGCCGTTGATAGCCAACGCACCACTTGAGCTAGGGGTAAAGGTTCCAATGGCAACCAACGATCGCCGCCGTACTGTCGTGCTAGATAGACCAAAATTGCCTGGGCGTCTGCTAGTACCGTCTCACCATCCACCAATGCGGGGAGCTGTCCAAAGGGATTCAACGCTAGAAATTCAGGCCGTTTGTGCGCTCCTACCATTAAGTCCACTTTAATCCATTCGTAATCCAATGCTAGTAAGGACAGCAGCAACTTGACCTTGTAAGTGTTTCCCGATAATTCATGGCCATAGAGCTTAATCATGGGTTTTTTGTTTTAGTATGAACCGTTCGTTCGGTATAAAGTCAATCCAACCGAACGTTTGGTATAGTGTCAAGGGGTAAACACAAAACTGTTTGGGGAGATGGGAAAAATGCCGAAGGACAATTATTTACCTTGTTTGCTGCAATTGTTTCGTCAGTATGGTTACGATGGTGCGACCCTTTCCAAAATTGCGGCGGCGACGGGCTTGGGTAAGGCGAGTCTTTACCATCATTTTCCAGGGGGTAAGGAGGAGATGATGACTTCGGTGTTAGCCTATGTGGAGGGTTGGTTAGACAAAAATCTGTTGCCAAGTCTTCAGGGAGATGGAACAGCCCAGCTCAAATTGCAACGCATGGGCGATCGCCTGTTGGAACTGTATGAAGGAGGAGAACAACCTTGTTTATTTGCGATTTTGTTGTCGGGTTCTGCCCGCGATACTTTTCATGCTCAGGTCCAACGGTTATTTGAAACTTGGATTGTGGCGATCGCCAAGGTTTTAATGGCAGAAGGAATAGAAGAAAAAGTGGCGAAACAAAAAGCTGAAAAAGCAGTTATTTTGGTGCAAGGTTCCTTGATTTTATCTCAGGGTTTAAATGATATTAAGATTTTTAAACAGACCATTGATAATCTCCCCACAGAACTATTGCTGAGTTAGAATTATCATCAATAATGGATTGATTGTTTAATGTTATCAACTCGGATACCATTCAGGTAAATTTTAAGAACTTTAACCTTTTTATTCTCTGAAAGTTAGCTATTTTGAGCAGATGAAATATGTCTACCCACTCTTTTTTATAGAGCACATACACAAAAGCTTTTTTCTTTTCATTCTTATTTAGCTTGCTAGTTATAGATTGTAATGGAAACTTGTAAACTTTGTAAATGGAAAAGAGGTGAACCTATGTTCAAAAACGGGTATTTACTAATGGGAGTTTTTTTTGCCGGTTTTTTATACATATCCACGAATGTTTCTGCTGGAACTGATTTTAATTCCTTTTGGCAACAATTCAAAATTGCGGTAGTCAACAATGACAAAGCCACCGTTGCCAGGCTGACAAAATTTCCGCTTTCGATGCCATTTGGAGTAGAAAGTATAAAAACAGAAGCTCAATTTGTGAAAGATTACGACGATATTTTGAATATGGAAGCCGATGCAAAAAGATGTTTTCAAATAACCAAACCGGAGCGAGAGGGAAAGGGTTATGCCGTTTACTGCACCTTCAAACAGCTACCTGAATCAAGCCAAAACCGTCCAATTAAATATTATTTTGAAAAGACGAAAACAGGTTGGAAATTTGAGGGTATAGATAATATCAATGAGTAAGATACAGTGGCAGTTCTACCGTAATACAAGTTTCTGACTCCCCTAAAAAGATGACTGATGACATGATCCCAAAGCTAAGATAGGAGATTAATTAGTATATTGGTTTTGACTTGAAGGCGATCGCCGAGTCTCTGAAACTTGGAATTATAGTTGATTTAATTGAAAGTAAGATACTGACCGGAGCTAAAAGTCTCTTTGGTAAAGACCTTAGCTGTCTCAACCTTACTTTGGTTGATTATACTCTGATATATTCACCTCTGCTAACTTCTTTTCCCAAAACAATGCTTTACCCATTTTGGGGTTTAGCTCATAACCACTAAATCCAAATGCTTTGTATGCTGATTGAGCAGCATAATTTCCTTCAAGTACCTCTAGAGTAAGTTTACAGCAACCCAAATTAACGGCAATATTCTCTGCTTTTTGTAACATCAATTTAGATAATCCCCTTCCACGATAAGGTAAAGAGACAATTAGATCATGAATATTTAATAATGGCTTACAAGCAAACGTAGAAAATCCTTCAAAGCAAACAATAAGACCAGCGGGTTGAGCATCAACGAAAGCAAGAATAACATGAGCCGATTTTCTTTTTGCTAGTTCTGCCGGAAGATTTGCTTTAACGTAATCAGGCAAACTTTGACCACTACCCATTGGGTCAAGTGCATACTCGTCCATTAATTTAACTATAGCTTCGGCGTGATTAGATAGACTGGGATCTGCTTTTACAATGTCAATCATTTATTTTGTAGTTGTCTTGATTTTTCTACAGGTTGGAACAATTGCTAACTAAGCAGTTTAAGAAAAAACCATAGAACTTGCCAGTATAGCGCCGGTGAAAAATAATTGCTCAACGCCGAAGGAACTTCCCTAAACTTTGCTTGGGGAGAACTCTAGGGTAATTGTCCCTTGGGGGTCGTCTTGGGCTTATCTGTCATGGCGATCGCCAGTGGTTACAATGGTCTAGATTGACTCATTATTGAGCAGAGCAATGGCTGCCGCTAGAGGGGATGGGTAATGCTTGGCTAAATCTGAAAACCAAAGACCTTCACCTGAAAGGGGATCAAGTTCATTTAACCACTCTTGAGCTTTTTGGGCGATCAGTTTTTGTTTTCGTTTATTTTTATCATCAACTAAACGTTTTAGTTCTGGATTTAAAGATTGTGTCTTTTCTTTTTCTACCGATTTAGCTTGATTAGTTGTAGTGCCAAAATAATCAACCTTTAAACCCTCTTTCAATTCACTTAAGATTTTATCTAGGGCAGGATGTTCCTGGTCTTCCTTACCTAATACAGAATCTCCCACTAATTTTCCTGATATTTGTTTTGATCCTTCAACATACTTTTGACGCATATCAGCTAAGATCGAATCTATGGAGTCAGAGTTACGCATAATGGTGTTTCTATCCTCAATCTTGGATAGCGTTTAATAAAATTTCAGTTAAGGTTAAATCTTCCATATCATCAAATGTCACCGTATCAACAATATCAAATTTAGCTCCCACTTCCATTAACTGGTCATCAAGGGCTTGGAGAAATTTAGTCGCACCAGGATCATCGCCAATTTGTATAAAAGAAATTGCTAGTTCTTCATCTGTATCTATAGATTTACTAGCTTGAATAATTATTTCAAAAACTGATCTACGATCATTAGGTTCTCCATCTGTAATAACTACAATAGTTTCACCAACTTTAGCCTTGCTTAACTTTTTCCGTTGGAGAAAATTGTTGATCGCATCTTGTAAAACGGTAGTCAGATTAGTCCCACCAACAGGTTCATTTTCCTGGAAAATTTGCTCTACTTTAGAAGCATTAACATTATCATAACGACGAAACTTACCAGAAAAAGTGTAGAGTGTGATTCCATCAGAATCTAGTTGATCACATTTTCTTGCTAGGGCTAAAGTTGACTCTTGAACCAATTCCCATCGGGTTTTTTGACTTTTGGGTTCAATGGCAGACATACTACCACTTTTATCGATAATGAGAGTGTAATCGCGTTGGTCTAACATTGTGAGCCTGCACTTCCAATAAAATTGTTACCAATTACAAAAATTTTACTCCTCTTAGTGATGTAGTTAAAGGTTCGGCGTGATTTTTTTGATTTCTATGCGGTCTCTATTAGGTTGATGACAAGGAGGAAAGTATACTCGGCTAAAATCCAGCTTTCTGTAAGGCCTAAATTTGATGGCACCCTGGATTACCACTGTGCATTGGGGATCTAGGCGATCACCAAAACCATTTATTAGCTAAGGTTTCCCTGACAGTTGACAACGACGATAGGGGTTGACGGCGCAGTAAAAAGCGAATCTCTCCAAAATCGCTAAAAGACAGGTCAAGCCATATACTGACCAATGACCATTTCGGCCCTCAATTACTTTGGTTAATTTTGGTTAGCGACAAACCGATTAACCTGTTTAATATCCATATCTAACTCCTCGGCAATTTTGGTAATTGTCAAGCCAATGCCCCTGGGGGTGGGAGTTTTTAATATTTTGGTACTCTTTCCCCTATGACATTGCCCGGGCCGGTCTCATTGGTGAAGCCCACTTTTTACTATATCTAGTTACTGTATCTAGCCCAACAATGGAAAATATTTTGCTCAATGTACCATAATCATTCTGACATTTTAAAGACTCGATTAATTTTTTAGATGCACTAATAAATACACCAAATACACCTTTAATTATAGATACAGAAGAGTCATAAATATCGGCGCAAAAGTTGGTATACAACTGCGATAATCAATCCTATAAAAGCTCCAACTGGGCCAAAGAAAAAGATCGAAGTCATTGCTAACTCCAAAGGTTTATCTTGAACATTAGTAGAAAAATTTTTGACGAAGAAGACCCCAGCTATAATGCCAAGAGCGTAGCCCCCCAATCCAGCAAGTAATGTAATGCCTATAAATTTGAGCATATTTTTAGTTTTATTTGAGAACGATGGAAAATTAGAAAAGCTAGGTCAGAAATAAAGTTTGTTTCATCTCCGTTATATTTTTTGAAAACTTTTAAATGGGGTTGTCAATTTCCCCAATTTTACTTACCCTAATTTATTATTAAAATGCTTTATTTTGGGTGGTTAAGGAAAAAGTAAATCACGTAGTATTTGTGCTTGTTGAAAATATTTTTGTGCCTGATCATTTTGTCCTTGGGTGGTATAGAATTTCACTAAAGCTTCAAGTATGGGAAGCTTTCCCAGTAAACCTTCTGTTTGCTCTTCTGGATAAAATTTGAGGGCTTCTTGATAGGCCATCAATGCCTGCTCTGGTTTGTCTTGGGCTTCATAAATTTCCCCAATTTTGCGTAAGCTACGGACAATATTTTCTGTCTGTCCACCATATGCTTGATTACCTTCTTGGTAAGATTTTAATGCTTGTTGATAAGCAGTTAAAGCTAATTCATGTTTTCCAATGGTTTGATAAATTTCTCCTAGCCCGAAAAACGATGTGGCAGAATTTTCAAATAAGCCCATTTTTAAAACCCTTTCCATATGGCGTTCTTGGTAGGGCAAAGCTGCTTCAATTTGTTCCTGTTTGCGATAGGTTACTAAAATGCTGTTCAACAGATTAAGTTCTGCATAGTCATCTGACATCGGATGAACGATCGCCACCGCTCGATCGAAGTAATCCTTTGCCCGTTCAGGTTGTCCATCTACTAGATAAAACTCGCCAATATCCTCCAGAAAGTCTGCCCCCCGCTTTAGGCTGGCATCCCCATATTGATCCACCGATGCTTGGGCGATCGCCGTTTTTGCCTGTTGTTCGTAGGTCTTGGCTTGGTCTATCTGTCCCTGGGATTGATAAAGATTGCTGAGATTTTCTAAAGTTAGGACGAGATCAACAATTTGATACTCTTTCGGTTGATCGGTCACTGCCACTAATCCCTGCTGATAGGCATTAAGGGCTAACTCAAATTGCCCTTGGGCTTGATAAAGCATACCAATTTTGTTAAAAATTTTTGCTTTAAAGTAATTGTCATCGGTCTCTTCAGCAAGGAAAAGTCCTTGTTGATAGCTTGCCAATGCTTGTTCAAGATTTCCAGCCAGTCTATGGGCAGTGCCAATATTACTTAGGGTTCCTATCCCTTGCCATTGCAACCCAAATTTTTGGTCGATCTCCACAGCTCGTTCATAGGCGATTAAAGCTTGTTCATTTTGTCCCAAGACAAGATAAATAGAACCAATGACATTGGCGATTTCATTAATATCAAAGGACTGATTTTCAGGATTTAAGGGTATGTCTTCCGATAGATCTAAAGCTCTTTCATAGTAAGTTAAAGCCCGTTCTAGGTCACCTCGTAATTGGAAACTAGAGGCAATGGCATGCAAAAATTTAGCTTCTTCTTGACGATCGCCGGTTTCTCTAATCCCTTTTAATAATTGTTCATATAGCGCCATACCTTCCTCGATGAAGCCCAAAGAAATCAATGAATCTGCCTGTAAATAAAGCTGTGCTGTCGGGCTAGTTATATCAGGAAAAACTTGGGCGATCGCCGGGGCAATGCCAAAAATAGAAAGGTGATCACAATTCAATACTGGTAAGCCCGTTGTCAAAGGAATGGCGAGGACAACAGAGAGAAGTTCAGAAAAATTCATTGGTTTTTCTTGGAAAGAAAAGAATTTAGATAGGTCGACCATGGAACTAGCATTCTCCCTGCCGCTCCATAAACTACCTTAAATTACCTGACTTTAAATTTGATTATAATAGCTCCGAGGAATTCCCCTGGGGCAAATTTCTGGGCGACGGAATTCAAATTCCCCACACCAACCAATTTCAGATATAAGGGTTGGTAAAGATGGCTCATCGACCAAGGGGGTTAGATGTACGATATAGGTTAAAAGTTCATCACTTAGCTCCCCAATGTAGCCTGTAGATTTAAAAGTTTCTAACCATTGAGGTAAAGTTTCTCCCGGTCGAGTTTGATAAAACCATTCTGTTAAGGATTCATTTTCTTCAAAATAAAAGTCAACGCTCATACTCGAAACGTAGGCTAATACTTCCACCAAGTAATCCCCCGGCGGTATTTCTAAGATATGAAAATAGTCGGTATAGCCATTGATACCATTCCCGGAGATTGCCCCTTCAAAATCCTCTGGAGAGCCACCTCCACAAACAAATAATAATTTCCCACAGGGAATTGTTAACTTACTTTGAATTCGTCCAATCCATTCTTGCTCTTCAAGGGTAGTTAAATCTCCCACTATAAAAACTGCTCCATCAAAAGCACAGTCACCAGGAAAAAATAATGGTAAACAAATTCCTTTGCTTAAAAGCTGACTAATGGCTTCTCCATCAGCATTTCGAAGTAATTGTGATAAAGTGTCTGGGGTTAATGAACTACCCCCAAAACTAGAAGAAGTTAGGACGTAGGACGCCCCATCACAGAAAAAATCCCTTGGTAAAGAGAAATGATAGCGGTTGGAAGTCATGGGAAATTATTCACAACTAAAGGGAGTATCAAAATAAGTAATTGGAGATCGGCAATTTTAAAATCACTGACCGAAAGCCCCGATGTAGGAGTAAAAGACCATAGAGATAACCCTAAATAAATTACTAGGGGTTTACTGCCACACTGCGGAGTGATTTTTACGAGATCGCCGATGTGATGGGGGAAGAAATTAAAGCCCAGTTTCAGCGACTTTTTGTGAACGCTTAACTACGTTTTTAGCCCCTATTAACAAATCATCCCATTTATCAGCAGGATGACCGCTTTCCAACGTTTTCCTGAAGATTTTATAGGTATTTGTATTACTTTTACAAGCTCGTTTAGAGTTTTTATCATTAACGGAAGCCAGGAAAATGATGTTATTTTCTCGATAAAAGCGAAAAAATAGTCGGTACCGCTGAAAAAAATTAGCCCTAAACCAATGCCCATAACCATCTCCTAGGCATACTAATTTATTGATACTCATTGCGAGTTGGATGCTTGGGAATAAGATCAAAAGCTAATTTGGCGATCGCCTAACTGAGGGAAGAGTTCATTAAAATTAAGTTCACCGTCGCTGTTTTGTCCTTAACACAAACACAACAATCTATATGGCCATTGGCATTTGGATATTAGGAGATCAACTCTGGTCAGGGCAAACGGCATTAAAAAGCCATGCAGCCAATCCCTCGGAAGTGCCAGTTATTCTGATTGAATCTGTGGAATTTGCACGGCAACGTCCTTACCATCGCCAAAAATTAGTGTTGGTTTGGTCGGCAATGCGACACTTTGCCCAAGAACTGACTGAAAAGGGTTGGTCAGTTACCTATGAAACCACTGAAGACTTTCTCACTCCCCTCCAGCATTGGATTAAAACCCAAGGCATTACCCATCTCCAGGTAATGACCCCCGGCGATCGCCCCTTTGAAAACTGGTTACGCTCTCTGACATTGCCCTGTAAATTGACCCTCTTACCCAACAATCATTTTCTCTGGTCTAAGGATGATTTTTCCACCTGGGCCAATGGTCGTAAGCGTTTACTGCTCGAAGATTTTTACCGCCAAGGCCGTAAACGGTGGCAAATCTTAATGGCCGACAATCAACCACTCGGGGGTCAATGGAATTTTGACCAAGATAATCGCAAACCACCGAAAAAGCTTCTAAATCCTCCCGCTCCCATACTTTTTTATCCCGATGCCATTACCCAACAGGTTATCGAACGGGTTGAGCAGTTAAATTTACCCGGTTATGGACAACTATCTGGATTTCAATGGGGAGTAACTCGCCAAGCCGCTCTGCAGGTACTTGATCAGTTCATTAGCAGGGGTCTAGAGCAATTTGGCACCTATCAAGATGCCATGCTAATCCAAGAAAATACCCTCTGGCATAGCCTCATTTCTCCCTATTTAAATTTGGGATTATTGACACCATGGGAAGTTATCACAGCCGCAACTAAAGCATTTGCCACTGAAAGTATTTCTTTAAACAATGTTGAGGGATTTATTCGCCAGGTTTTAGGTTGGCGGGAATATACGCAGGGCCTTTACCAATGGGTGGATGATGACTACGGCCAGAGTAACTGGTTTAACCATGATTTTTCCCTACCTGCATTTTACTGGGATTCTCAACAGACCAAAATGAACTGTTTAGGCACCGTGTTAAGACAAGTTGAGCAGACAGGCTATGCCCACCATATTCAGCGATTAATGATCCTCAGCAATTTTGCCTTGATTGTGGGTGTTAACCCTCAACAGTTGCTGACATGGTTCCACGCTGTTTTTATTGATGCCTATGATTGGGTAATGCAAACTAATGTTTTGGGAATGGGACAGTTTGCTGACGGCGGAATATTAGCATCAAAACCCTATGCCTCCTCCGCTAATTACATCAACAAAATGAGTGACTATTGCCAACAATGCCCCTATAACCCTAGACTGCGGACTGGAGATAATGCTTGCCCTTTCAATTATTTCTACTGGGATTTTCTGAGCCGACATCAAGAAAAACTACAAAAAACTGGCCGTATGGGGCTTATTTTAGCTAATTTGAAACGGATTGAGCCTACAGAAATATCCGAAATGCAGTTATTGGCTGAAACATGGCGCACAACCCATTGTCTCTAAAATACGCCTAGCCCCTGTAATTGTGGCAGTAAATCCCTGTTCTGGGGAGCCTTGTTCTGCTGCAGTATCTAACGGTGCCGCAACAATATCTGGGCTACCAACACCATTTTGATTTTTAACCCAGACTAAAATCAATGGCAAAACGAGTTAGCATTGAGTGAATAATGGATAAAAGCCCAAGCAAAAAAGGATTTGTCTATGTTCGCACAACTGTCAGAGCGGCGGATGCACTGGATTCGGTGGATATTGACTGGGGGTTGGCTGTTGATCATTGCCTCCCTCTTTTCTGATCCGTGGACGGCGTATCTCACCACTAAGGACCATCCCTGGAGTCCCCTGCGGTTGTCAGAGCAATGCATAGAAGTTCAAGGGAAATGTTTAGTAGAGCAAGCCTATCCTTTAGGCACAACCCTTTTTTGGGGAGCTATTGTACCGGCAGCTATTTTTATTTTGTTGGTCTTTGGCCATGAACTCTGGCGAAGAATTTGTCCCCTTTCTTTTTTGTCCCAGATTCCTCGGGCGTTGGGTTGGCAACGACAATTCAAACGGGAAAATAAAAAAACTGGCAAAGTACGCTACGAACTGGCCAGAGTGGACCGCAATTCCTGGCTCGGCCGTAACTATGCCTATGTTCAATTTGGCTGGTTATTTGCCGGCCTATGTGGGCGCATCCTCTTTTTTAACGGCGATCGCCTGGTACTGGCGGGCTGGCTCTTGTTCACCGTGGCAATGGCCATCAGCGTTGGTTACTGGTATGGCGGCAAATCCTGGTGTCAATATTTTTGTCCCATGGCTCCAGTGCAGAGTATTTATAGTGAACCGGGGGGATTATTGAGTAGCAAAGCCCACACCAGCGAACAGCTTGTTACCCAATCCATGTGCCGCACAGTCATGCCCGATGGCAAAGAGCAGAGTGCCTGTGTAGCCTGTCAAAATCCCTGCATTGATATTGACGCTGAGCGGACCTATTGGAACAGTTTAAATCAACCAGAAACGTCATTTCTACGCTATGGTTACGTCGGTTTAGTAATTGGTTATTTTTCCTATTACTACCTTTATGCTGGCAACTGGAACTATTATTTTTCTGGAGCATGGTTAAGGCAAACGGATCAGCTTGCTTCCCTATTGGATCCTGGACTTTATCTATTCGGACAAGCCATTAACATTCCCAAATTAGTGGCCGTACCATTGGTGCTAGGGGGATGTACTGCCATTGCCTATGGGGCTGGGCGATGGTTGGAAAAAAGAATTAAAGCCCACAATCGGCGACAAAAAAATAACCTAAATATAGATATTATTCGCCATCGCATTTTTATTATTTGTACGTTTGCTATCTTCAATTTTTTCTTTATCTTTGGAGGTAGACCATTAATACAATTGCTGCCCTTGGCAGTGCAATATCTCTATGACTTAGGCTTAGTGGCCCTAAGCACCCTTTGGTTATACAAAACTTGGCGGCGTAGTCCTGATTTGTATTCCCGAGAAAACCTAGCCAATCGCTTCCGTAAACAGTTAGAAAAATTACAGGTTAATGTCTCAGAATTTTTAGAGGGACGGACGTTAAGCGACCTCAATACCCATGAAGTTTATGTGTTGGCAAAGGTTTTACCCGGCTTTACCAAAGAAAAACGCCATCAAGCCTATAAAGGTGTAGTCCGTGAAGCTCTAGAAGAAGGTTACGTTAATTACTCCAGTAGTCTAGAAGTTCTACAACAAATGCGCCAGGAATTAGGTATTACGGGTGACGAACACCGTTTAGTGCTGGAAGAATTAGGCATTGAAGATCCAGAGTTGCTCAATCCTGATCGCCAACGGAGTTTGGAGAATCAAATTCGCTTGAGTGGCTATCGTAAATCCCTGGAGCGGTTATTGTTGCTACAACGGAAACAGCCGGATCTGGTTTCCTTAGAACAGGTATCATTGCAGGATTCCGCCGCCATTCGTTCCCTACGCCGTCAATATTCCATTACCCCCCAAGAAGAAGAATGGATTTTAAACGGTTTTTCCAATAAAGCTAGCAGTGTTAAAAAAGCAGAATTTTTACTGGCTCAATTACCGGAATTAATTGACTATTACCGTGCCCTCAATCAACCCACAATCCAGAAACATAAAGCCGTATTAACCCTATTGCGGGAAAACATTAGCCACAAAAAAGAGTTAATTGTCCGCTCTGTTTTACAAACCCTAGAACAACTGCAATCAGCCCCCCCATCCTTACCCCTAGCCCAATCTTTACAAGAGGCTTCCCCCGCAGTTTTAAGTGAACTTTTAGAGCAGGAACACTGGGGCGATCGTCTACCAGATGAAATACGGAAATGTTTGACTGAACCGGGAGAAATTCCTGTGTCCTGTTCATTGGAATTTTCCCCAGAAACTACTTTGGCCTATTTAGAAGCCCTGCTCCAGGATAACAATCCCATGATTCAGGCTGCCGCCCTTTATATGCTGGCCCAATTGGCTCCAGAACGGTGTCAAACCATTGGCATTAATTATGGTCATCAGTTTAATTCCCATTTAGTGAAAGACACCCTTAATCACTGCCTTGCTTGGCAAGAAACATCGACGGAAAATCCTCCTTTAACCGAATTCCCTAACCTAGAAAGAGTGGTGTATCTATTTAATAGTGATTTTTTCCACCGTATGCAAAGTGAAACCCTCATTGCCCTAGCGGATCGGGCCGAAGTGAGAACCTATAACAAAGGGGATGTGATCACCGAAGCGGGGGATACCTGTCGAGAATTATTGCTCTTAATTGAGGGTGATGCGAATGTTCACTATCAAACAGAAACTGAAGTTCGAGTTGAGCAATTGCACCCAGGACAAACATTGGATGAACTAGAGGTTTTAGCCCACAGCAACTCGGAAAATACCATCATTGCCGATAGCAAAAGTACCCGTATCTTAGCTATTTCTGTGGATGAATTTGATGATTTACTCGACCATGATCCTGATTTTGCTCGGCGGGTTTTAGAACTAGAAAGCCGTCAGTTACAAAAGTTTGTCCGCTCCGTTCAACCAATTTAATCCCTACAATAAATCAAGATTTAAATCAGTTAGCTATAAATTAAATTCCTCGCGGCATTCAACCCGGAAGTCTTGTCTGCCCAGACGTTCACCCCATTGCAGAGCTCTATTTCCGTATGCCCTAGGGTATACAGCGAGGCTTTAGACCTCAGTTCTCTGATAAATTTCTCACATAGACTCAACCTTCTGGGGACTATGCGGAATTGAATCGATGGTTTCGCGAATTGATTGATATTTATCCGTTCCCTCGAAGCTAATCGGTTCATTATTTGTAAGAGCTTTTAGGCCGTAGAAGAGATTCATAATGCCACACATCATCATTGCCCCCCCGCGCAAAGTAAATAAAGATCTGCCAATTCGACGAAAAATTGCTTGCAGGCTGAAGGCTGATCTCCACAAATCTCGGTGGGCTTTTAAAAGCTCTGCAGGGGTCATTTTACTGGGCATGAATGTGACATTATAGCCATTGTAAAACTCCCACCCTAAATCCGAACGCAACCGATCCGCATCCATCATCTTCGAGTATGAACGTGTACCTTTGAAGGGAGTAAGAATGCTCAAAAATGGCACATCAACACCAATTTCCTCCAATTGGTTAGCCATGTCTCGGATGCTTTCTGGGGTATCTCCATCTAAACCGGAAATAAAACCAGCCATTACGCCAATGCCGCGATCGTGCAATTTTTTGATTTTACTCTGATATTCTGCTACTTTGTTTTGGCGTTTTCCCGCATCCTCTAAGGATTCCTGGCCAAATGACTCAATCCCGAAAAAAATTCCGATGCAACCAGAGTCGCGCATTAAATCTAACAGCTCGTCATCCTTGGTGATGTCCATGCTTGCTTGGGTCAACCACCATTTTCGCAGGGGTATCATCTGGCGCAGAAGTTCCTTGATATAAGGTCTATTTGCTGTCAGATTATCATCCCAGAACCAGACAGTTTTTCGTTGCCACCACCATTTGAATTTGTTGTATCGGATGTCGTTCAGCACCGCTTCGATAGGACGAGTACGCAAGCCAGGATTGAGGACGGGTACAGTGCAGAATGAGCAGGTAAATGGACATCCCCTAGTGGCTTGGACAACCCGTCGAATGAAGTACTGTGGAGGTAGAAGATCGTACCGGGGTGTGGGGACATCTGTGAGGGGAATTGCTTCGCCAACATATCGTTGCTGAAGAGTGTTTTGTTCGATATCTTGGAAAATCTGGTCCCAGACTGATTCCCCTTCACCAATGACGATACTATCCACAAATCTTAGGGCTTCCTCTGGTGCAAAGGTCACATGGGGACCGCCCGCGATTGTTATCTTGCCGCGTTTTCGGTACTCCGCTGCTAAGCGATATGCTTCCGGTGCAAAACCACTAAAGAAGGAGAGAACGATTACATCTGCTTCGCTGTCCAGATTTACCGTCTCAACCTGCTGATGAATAACTCGAACAGTATGTTTTGCTGGGGTCAGTGCAGCAAGATGGATACCAGTCAGCGGAGGGACAAAATGAACCTCATGTCCCTTTCGATATCGCTGAATGTAGACAATGATGATATCGATTTTCATGGCTTGTTTCACAAACTCGTTTGGCTTGTGCTCCATGGTAGATGGTATTTCAATGTTTGCACCCCAACCCTCTTCCATGGCGACAGTATCAAGCTGGTTATGCGGCATCCTCAATCACGTGGTATTGGCTTTGCACCAAACCGTTTTAAAACTGTCGTGTCTGCAGATGATGTAATCTGACATCGTGAGGAAGCGAACCAAAAAGTGGAATTCCTTCACCTATGAGGATTGGCACTTTAGTGATAATTAATTGCTGAATCAAGCCTTCACTGAGAAACCATTGAATTGTCTTTCCGCCATCAATGTATAAATGCTGGAATCCACGCTCTGATAGACGATAAACTACTTCGCTTGGAGGCGCGCACATATACTCGACTGTTTTGGCAATTTCGTCAGGAATGTCAATTTTCCGACTACTTAGAACAAATACTGGCTTTTCACCATAGGGCCATGAATCGAATGACAGTGCCAACTCATAAGTATTTCGCCCCATGACAAGGGCATCCACTGAATCAATGAATTCTTGATACCCGTAGTCTTCTCCGCCATCGGTGTCTCCTCCACTAGGCAGCCAATCAATACCACCATTGTTCCGTGCGATGAAGCCATCAACACTTGTTGCAATATATACAGTAGTTTTCATACCCTTCCCAATTATGTTGTTGCCCCAGAATTATTGATTATACGGAAACTTTCTGTGTAATATTTTCCATAACAATTATATATATAAACCTTGAACATATAACTCCTAAAAGATTATTGAGTGTACTAATGTATTGATAAACAATATTAGTGTAAGTCTAATTTTAGTTTTTCCTCCCTGGTTAATCCGTAACTAATCTTAACGAAACTTTAACTCCATCCGATTAAATCCAGCGTCAGGCAATCCTAGTTAATGGGATTATGGCGATCGCCGGGGGAATTCTCGGAGCTAGTTTAAGAAAAACAAGGGTTTCAGAAAAATGGTTAATCCATCTGGCAGAATAGCAAAAGATAACAAATTGGATGGCACAATTAACAAAACAATTAGTTTTGGCAATGGAAACGGAGTAAGAGTTGAGAGCCCTATCCTTACCTTGACCAGTAATAACCCTACGGAACTTCTGGTTTTGATTCGTGATACTGGGTCACAGCTTCCGGTGCTTAATTTAAAAACTTAACGTAAAAACTTATTATCCCAATGTTTAGTTCTATTCGTCGGCTATTTGGACAATTTTGGAATAAATCCAGAACAGTTAAAAATGAACCTCTAAACAAGGTCAGCTTAATCGTAATTATTCTTATTGATATCTTTATTCTTGTTAATGTTTTTACCGGAATAGAAGATATTGGGCAATGGTATCTTGCACCCAACTTAGTCTATCCTTGCCATGCCCCTTGGCAAAATTATCAAAGCCAAACCACTGCTGGCAAAAACCTTCAAATTATTCGAGAAGCTATTGCCACTGACCCTATTGATCAATACAATTTGGAGCAGAGTTTCAGAGATTCAGAAAAGGGGCATCTTGGTCAAGTTAGTCAAGTTTGTTTAAGCTATGCCCAGTATTACGATAAAATTCAAACCACCGACAATCAAACTCTTATTATCAAGATTAACCAAACTGTAGCTCAAATTAATGAGCTTGAGGAATCTAATAATACCATTCGCTCCCAGTATGACTCAACATTATTAGAAAAAATTGCTGGTCAAGGGAAAGAAAACTCAATTAATCAAACTCCTCCAGAAAAAGCCAAGCAACAATTAAATCAAAATATTGCTAAAATTGCCAACCTTAAACAGGAAATTACCCGTCTAGAACAACAACTTTTGGCAAAGCCAGAAAGCGTTAATTTTCTTAATTTTATTAACCAAAAAGATGTTTGGGAGGAATTAAATCAGAGTTATACCAATGCAGTATTTTGGTATCCTACCATTCGGTTTTTTTTCCAGGCTCTCTTTTTAATTCCCTTAATTGTAATTGCTCTTTGGATTCATAGCATTGCAGTGAAAAAAGGCTATGGATTAGTGGCTTTGATTAGCTGGCATCTGCTAGTTATTTTTCTTATTCCGCTAATTTTAAAAGTCTTTGAATTTTTACAATTTGGCCTTATTTTTGATCTCGTCTTAAATTTTGTTCAAGCTGTTTTTGGTGGACTAATTTTTGCCATTAGTTACCTATATATTTTGCTTATTCCCCTAGTGGGATTTGGCATTATTAAATTTTTTCAAAGGGTTGTTTTTAATCCCAAAGGTCAAGCAGCTAAACGGTTTCAAAAATCCAGTTGTGTAAAGTGTGCAAAGCGAATTCGTCCCCAGGATTCCTATTGTCCCCACTGTGGTTATTATCAATATGTTGAATGCCCAAGCTGTCATGCCCTTACCTATCAACATTTGCCCCATTGTAAAGAATGTGGTGCAACCCAAGGGCCTAATGAGTAATCCTCAGTTATAGTTTATGAAAAATGACTATGGTAGAAGCAATGACATCTCAAGATTGATGAAAGTTTCCATAGCAATGCTTGATTACCTGTCTGCTAATTAAGCTGTTGTCGATGTTTTCCCCGATGCCATGGCAACTCTGGTTAGAGTTAGGGAGTCTAAATCTAGTCTGGTTAAATATTCTTTATTTCTGTTTAATAGCCATGATAGAAAACAATGATTAAGCAAGCTATTCAATTAGCCCAACTATTTGGTAATCTCCTAACCCAGACAGATTACACTTCGGCCTATGCTTTGTTATCGCCGGAACTACAACAGCAATATTCGCCCCAAACGCTGAGGAAAACAGTGGAAGCAATGATTGACTATGGATCTGGGCCAATCCGTAGCGCGATCGTTATGGTGGACTGCCTCTTAACAGAGTGGCAATATCCTGCCATGGAAGCCAATGACGTGGTCTGGTTATATGTTTCCCTGGAGGGCGAGGACTTTATTGAAGCTGTATCGCTGATTGTTCAACACTGGGAAGGAAAATTAGTAATTCGTTGGCTTGAGTGGGGCAGACCTTGAATTCTTTACTTGTAAACTTGTAGCTCTTCAATTTCTTCAATCTGCTCTAAAAGCTGATCAATGGATATCAGAGAGAGAATAGTTAATATCTATTGACTAACAGTCACAACCAGTATGGATCAAAACGAGTGGGTCATCTTTGCAGAATTAAGACGTTCAAATTTTGAGTTAATTATCTCAATCTTATCCAGCCACTTCCCCCGCCTGGAATGGGGATCACAGTGTGATGATTGGCTCTGGATTTATGGCCAGGATTACAAGTTAGAGATTGACTCTTTTTCGTCGATGGAACTGGAGGTGAAGGGGCCAAGGAAAGCCTATGATTTGGCCCATGAAGTTTTGTATCTGCTGCCGTCTTCGGTATTCGTTCAGGTTTTTGAAAGACCCAAGTTGGATCTGACTCGCTGAAGCCCCGATTAATAACTTTTTGGTTAACTATGGCAATTTATTAAGACTTTACAACGATTGATTTAGTTCTGGGCTAGTATTCTTTTTTACTTTTCGTCAATAGAATTTTAGCGGCGATCGCCTGACAGTATGGCGTCCCATTAATTATCTATGACCAAAAAATCTTGAAATATCCCTACTTCAAAACTATTTAGTAAATTCTACCATTGAAATTCCTTTACGGAGCATTATTCTTTGGCTTTTAATCTTTATGTTGAGTCCCATCAATTTAAAGAATAACGCATTTAACTTAATGAAAGATTTGGGGAAAAATATTTACAAAATTGATAGAGAAACATCATCTATTTACTTTTTCAAGATTATTAAGATCTTTAAACCAACCCTTACGCCAAAAAAATAAAAGCATTATTACTCCCACTGTTAACATTATTATCAAAATTACAGGGTAACCCCAATAC
Source organism: Synechocystis sp. PCC 6714 (assembly GCF_000478825.2). Lineage (NCBI taxonomy): Bacteria > Bacillati > Cyanobacteriota > Cyanophyceae > Synechococcales > Merismopediaceae > Synechocystis > Synechocystis sp. PCC 6714. The sequence goes on from NZ_CP007544.1 coordinate 74,633, forward strand.
CAATTTAACTCTGGCATATTCCAAGGAGATTTATCAGGATTAAAATTCATACCATAAATTCCAGCAATAAAAGTTAGTGGGATAAAAATACTAGAAATAACCGTTAGTGTTTTCATGATTTCATTCATTCGATTACTAACAGAGGAAAGATAAATATCTGTTAAATTAGATGCTAAATCTCGATAGGTTTCTATCATATCTAGGATTTGAATTGTGTGGTCATAACAATCCCGTAAAAATACCCGCACCTCGTCAGAAATTAAATCACTACCATCCCGAAGTAAAGAGTTGATTGCATCCCGTTGAGGCCAGATGGCACGTCTCATAATTAATAGATCCTGTTGTAATTGATGAATCTTGGCCAATGATCTATTCGTTGGCTGAGAAATCACCTCACTTTGTAAAGACTGAACCAATTCACCATAGACTTTCATTACGGGAAAAAAGCCATCAATAATGGCATCAATTAAAGCATAAAATAAATAATCAACATTTTTTTGTCGAATTATTCCTTTTTTACTACGAATTCTATTTCTAACAGAAGATAAACAATCATATTTTGGTTCTTCTTGAATGGTCAACAAATAATGTTTACCTAAAATAAAGCTAATTTGTTCACTAATAAAACTTTGGGATAATTTATCTAGAGTTATCATCCGGGAAATGAAAATTAAATGCTCTTCGTATTCAACTACTTTTGGGCGTTGGGGAACATTAACAATATCTTCTAGAGCAACGGGATGAAGTTGAAAAACTTCACTTAACTGTTGCCAAGTTGCTTTATTGCCCAAACCGTCAATGTTAATCCAGGATACGGATTCAGTATCAACATAAGCCCCACAATTCAAGGGATTTTTTAGTTCTATCTTTGTGGCTTGATTTTGATTATAATCAATTAAAGTTATTTTCGGTGGAGGAGCGTTAGGGGAAAGATTTAACGTTCCAGGAATACTTTCTGGTAAATTAAAATAATTGAAATGGGAGACAAGATTAGATTGGCAAAATTGAGGCTTATTGGACATATTATTAGAATAGTTTTATAAACTTGATATTTTAAGCAATTATAGCAATTATCAATGGGTAAATTTTATTAAATAATCATGCAAGATTACGCAATAGTTTTTATCATTAATAATGAATAACTAAAGGAGTTTTTATTTCAGACCATTTGAATAGCCACTCCGCATGATCAACCGCCAGATTAATGCAACCATGGCTAACTGGTATGCCAAAGCTTTTATGCCAATAGGCTCCATGAATGGCATAGCCGCCACTATAATACTGGGCATAGGGAACATCATCGATATCGTAATCCGCCCCTCTCATCCTATCAATACGCCTTTTGCTTTGAATGGCAAATATGCCCGGAATTGTTGGGGTATTTTTCTTTCCCGTAGAAATAATAACGGCATAAACAGGCTTCTTTCCCTCCCAGGCAACTAAACGTTGTGTGGAGAGATTAACTTCAATCCAACGCTGATTAGATTTTTTGAGGATAGCCATTTTTTGATTGAGGGTATTCTGATATACCTGGGCAGAAACAGTGGGTATGAATAAATTAATTCCAACCAGTTCCGTAAGACATATTCCCGCAATAATTAACCCACTTCCCCAATATCGAACAAGGGGTAATAACATAAGTAATAATCCTACTACTAATGCGCTTTACTTCTATTTTAAGTCAATTTTTATAGCTCTGTCTGAAAAATAGAAATAAATAAACTAACTTTATAATGCGTCATTAACTCCCTAGTAAAGTTTCTGACTTCTGCCAATGATTAATTACTTCCCAGACCTTTACTTGATCCCAGAAGACTAAGGTCTAATGTCGAAGAGGCATTATCAACCCTGTGGCCACCCTGCTGTCAAAGTGCTTGAACTCGAAGGCGATCGCCGTAATAGAGTTTTCACCAGTGAGCAACACCGTGGCCGTCCTCTTGGTCACCATAAACAAGGTGAAGATGGGCATTCATTTCCAGATAAATTCTGGACGGGTGCGGGAGTATAACTAGTCCCCCGCCTTTTTTCTGAAATCCTTGGCTTTGTCAGGGGTGAGGGCAGAAAGAACATCAATTAGTTGGGAGGTCTTTACTTCCAATACATAGGGGAGCTTGGCCCCAATTGGCACTAGGGGAATGCCTTCAACCTGTCGCTCAGTTCCTGGAATGTCGGTCATTCAGTTAGGATAAACCAGGCGTTGTAACTTGTTCAGGATTTATAACCGTAACTTTTAGTTAAAATATATCTGCTAGTCCTGAAAAATAAAAATTATGATTCTTCCCAAAGATAATCCCACAATTTTTCAAAATTTTCTCTCAATTGGTTTTCATTGGGATCTTTAAGAGCCAAAATGTATTTTTCAAAGTCGCTAATAATACATTCAAGAAATAATTTTGGATGTATGTTAGTTACCTCTTCTTTAATTTGAATAGCTTTGTCTTGCTCGTATGAAAGATATATTTTTTTTCTTGTAAATCCTGAATGAAATAATCCACATCTTATTTGTTTGTATATCTTGCAATATACACTGGTTTCTTTCGCTTCATCTGGATAGCCAGGAAATATTCTTCTCAAGCTATTTTTACATAATTTATCAGATTTAGGAAAGCTGTTGGGATTTTTAATCAAATCCTTTACAACTTTATTGCCTCTTCTAAACTGCTCAACACCTTCAACATAAGATAATGCAATCATGAGTGCTACATAATCACCTGTATTGCTATCATTTGGGGTTAATTGACGCGCAATGTCGAAAAACCAATCAACAACTCTAGCTTCATAGATGTTAATCTTTCCTGAAATATTGCCGTAAATTTCTCTGCGTCCTCCTTCATTGATGTAAATAATTTCCTCCTTGTCATCATCATATTTATGTCGTTCTGAAACTAAATATTGATTAGGCATTTTTGGGCTAAATTTAATGATTTTGTATTAGTTATGTCTAAATTTTACCAAAAATTACGGTCACTGCAAAAAATAGTTGTGAAATTGTTCGCTTACATGGGATCACGACAGAAAAGGAAAAACAGACGCTAAGCTTAAATACCTAATTGCTAGTTAATCCCTAGTAAAATCCATTGATTAATCTGATGGGCGTAGGCCGGAATAGAAACTAATCTTTTGAATAACCCGGAGATTAATGCCCTTCCTGCACATCATAGTTAACGCAGTGCGGCGGAAAGAATGGGTAGAAACTCCCCTCACTCCAATCCTATCCGTTGCCGCTTTCAAAATCTTGTGGGCCATGGAAGGATGAAGGTGTGACCCCACCTGTTTGCCCCGAAACACATAGGACGATGAAAACCTAAAGCATTGTTGTTGCCGATATTCATCAAATAAAGCTTGCAAGGCCGGGGAAATGGCCACAGTCCGACTGGATTTAGTCTTGGTTTTTTCAATGCGGAAAGTCATGGCATCAGTAGTTACATCAGCCCAGGCCAAAGAACAGGCCTCTCCAATGCGGCAACCAGTGTAAAGACAAATGCCAAACAACAGGCGATCTCTGGGAGTCAATAACCCAATAGTGAACAGGTCATGTAATTCCTGCTCTGTTAATACTTTTGCCTGCCCCTGGCGGTTAATTTTCATTCAATAAAGTGGAAATAAATACGAACGTGGAGAATTTTAGGCTAGAATCTGACTAGGTATAGTCAGGTAAGGAAATGACTAATTCAGCAACCCAAGGTTTGGACACTTTTCAAACTTGGAAATTAGAAGATGCCAAAGCTCGTTTTAGCGAATTGGTACGCTTAGCCCAGGCAGAGAATCCCCAGCTTGTCACAGTGCGGGGTAAAGATGCTGTGGTGGTTCTTTCTGCTGATCAATTTGCTAAACTTTTGCCCTTGATGGCCCAACCCAATATCCACGAATTTCTTTCCCAGTCGCCCCTGAATCGCCTGGATTTTGAGCAGTCCAGCGTCATAAGTCCCGTCAGAGCAGTGGAGCTATGAAGGGTTGGCTATTGGATACCAACGTAATTTCAGAACTTTGCAAGAAGAATTGCAATCCAGCAGTAAAAGCCTGGGCCGATCGCCAATCTCCCACCTCCTTTTATATCAGCACCATCACCATGGCGGAAATCCGTTTTGGCATAGAAAGGACTGAAGACAAGGTATTTCGCCAGGAATTAAACCAATGGCTAGATCAAGTTTTGCGTCCCTGGTTTGGCGATCGCCTTTTGGGGGTGAATGAAGATGTAATTTTGCAGTGGCGATGGTTAGTGGAAAAAGGACGAAAGCAGAACTATACTTTCAGTCAACCGGATTTATTTATTGCGGCGATTGCCGTTGTCCATGATCTGTGCGTCGTAACCCGAAATGTAGGGGACTTTGAAAAATCAGGGGTTCCCGTCTTTAATCCATTCCTTTTTTCTCAATAAAATTTTTCTTGATGGTGATTGCCTAATCTCCTTTGCATTGGCAGAGGGGGCATAAATTATCAACCCAAATAAAAACCCCGACTTGAGCCAGGGTTGTAATAATCTAATACCGATCAGGGGAATCTTAGGGGTTGGGGGTTGTTCGGTTAAGGATCTCCGTCAGTTTGTCCTCAATTCTTTGTAGATGATCTAGGTAATCCGATTGGGATTCATAAAAATCGGCTTGGGCGGCCGCTAATCGTGCCATCCATTCAAAGACGTGGGCCCGGTCTTTGCGATAAAGGGAACTATCCTGATTAGCTTTGATTGTTAATGCTTCAATGCTCTTGGCGTTGGATTCAATCAGGGCCTCAATGCGATCTAGTCGGTCTGACATACGTTAAACTTCCTATTAGATTTGTGTAATGGATTGGGAGAGTTCGCGGCTCTCCCTTTCTGTTTTTAGGGTAGCGGATCAGAGTCAAAGAAAGACAGTTGGAATTTGTTCAAGGCATGTTTTGAGATCGCCAACTTTGAAACCCCTAGTAAAAATTATTGGGATCAACTCCTATGGCTAAATTTGTTTGCTTTCATTGGTAAATATTCCTATATTTAAGAATTTATTTGAACAGCATTTCCAACAATCAACTCAGCAGTTAACTAGGATTGTCAGAGCGTTAGTGGACAAATTAAGGAAACTTTAAAGAAAGTTAAATTTTCTAATCTTTGTGGTTATTTTTCTTTAGCTATTGGACAATATAAACTATTAATTTTAAGGAGTTCATTATGGAATTTAACTCCCACGACTGGCCTACCCACAAACAAAGTGAAGTTGTCCGTCAACTAATACTGGATGCGTTGGACAGTCCAAAGACCAAGGAAGAATTGTCCAGTTTGTGCAATAAGAGCGTTAGACAAATCACTAGACATTTGCAACGTTTGTCCAGCGAAAACAAGATTTTGTCGTCCAAACCACTAACCCCGTGCCCGTTCTCATTGGGGCGATCGCCAAGCGGGATAAGCAACGCCTCGAAATTGCTAGGGTCTCCTACCGCTTTGGGGAGGGGGATAGTGAAAGATATTTAGCCCAACTAAGCAGCTACGACCGCCAAAAAGCCGCAACTTTTCGGGAATGGTCACGGCTCAGCAGTCAGGTTATTAAGGTTAAAATTCAACTTCAACAATCTTTTGTAAACGATCGCCAACACTTTTAGCTTCTATTAATAAATCATTCCAATCATTGGGAGAATGACCGTTTTCAAGCATTTTTCTAAAGACTTTATAAGCATCGGTACTGCTTTCATAGGCTCGTTTAGAATTTTCATCATTAACCCAAGCCAGGAGAATTATTTTGCTTTCTTGGTGATAGCGAAAAAATAATCGATGCTGCTGAAAAAACTTAGCCCTAAACCAATGTTTATAACTATTCCCAAGCGTACTCCCTTGTTGATATTCATTACGGGTTGGATCTTGGGGAATAATATCAAAGGCTAATTTGGCGATCGCCGCCAGTCGCTTAGTAGCTTTTTTCTTTTTATATTCTTTTGGATTCTTTTGTCGCAAATGTTCAACCTGAGCCACAAGTTCTTCAACTTGCTCAAGAAATAAGGGATGGGCAAATATTTTCCATCCATTAATTACTAAAGACTCATCTATTGACAAACCTATTCGTCCTCATCCAACAGGGGAGCATCGAGATCCACATCAACGCCCGATACTAGGGACTGCACACGACCAACAAGCTCAGAACTAATTGCCTGGATATGTTGGGGGTTTTTGTCCATATCTTGTGCCAGAAAATCCAGAAATTTTCCCAGCACTGGATCATTTTCTTCCTGGTCAACCCTGGAAATCCACACTTTGCCGTCGGGTTCGATGGTGTAGCAAATTTTATCTCGCTTATTTAACCCCAAGGCTTTGCGAACCGGATCGGGCACTGTGGTCTGATAGCGATCCGTAAGGGTGGATTCTGGGCATGGGGCCAATATTCCAGCCATAGCAACCTCTTAACCTGTAAAATCATATGCTTATGGTAATGCGATTGCATTGTCTTGTCAATGCTAGGCTCATTCACCTAGTTATTGGCTCGCCAGTAAAGCCGGAGTTTGGTCTAATGGCAATGCAGAACTCCCTTAGGATTAGAGAAAGAGGGATAAATGAAGTTTGTTTTTTCCCCGGAACAGTTGGAAGCGGCCCATCAGTGATTGATGGATTGTACATGGCGGAATGTTAACCCTGACAATATTGAAACCATGCCAAACTTAACCATCATTACGGCAACTAATCAACACTTTTACGGGGGTATTCAGGGGGTTTTATTCTCTTATTATTGAAAGATCTTCATCAAAAAACGGAATTTTACTAGGGGTTTAAATGATGATCTTGGTCAAAATGGAAAGTAGGTGGAATATTTATTACAGGTTGATCTGAGACAAAAAATTAGAGCTAAATTTATAGCATGATTATTCGTTAACACGAAAAGACGATTACTATCAATACTTTTTTCAGTGTCCTAATCTGCCTAACACGCTTTTGAAAGTCATATACCGAACTTTTCTTACGACATCGCCTAAATGGAGTGATATGCTGAAGGTTTACACATATCATTACTGTGGAGACTATTGTACGGAAATTTGCCATATAATCAATAGTTAGGCATCGTAAGGAAGCCAAATCATGTTCTCGAATTTGATGTCGCTATTCAGACGAATCACCGGATTCTCGACGCCCGTCTGCGGATTGCAATGGCAGCCACCAGCTGAATCGCTGTCAATTCCGAAGTTTGAAGGAGTAGTTGCTATCACCGGCGATGAAAACACCGCGGTTATTGAGTTTTTAGAAGCGAACGTCGGGAACATCGTCTTCATAGACTGCGTAATTGATGCTTGCCTTGCTACATCAAGGCACTACGAAGTAGTAGAACAAGAAAACGTCGACCTACATGCAATAACACGAGGCGAGCTGTCCGGAAGGCGCTTTCCCTTACTCAATTCAAGTAAGTTGCTTCGGTTTTTAGAAGTAGCACTTCTGCCCACCCATCCAGTGAATGTGTCATTTGGAGGCACCGGTGTAATTCAAACCTCACTTCAGGGGTTCTTTGATGTGTCAGCTACAGCACACGGTGGCCCAACGATTGTCTTCTATCTTGCCGAGCGTGCTGCGTCGGTCGAATTGATGCTAAAGGTTAGACCCAATAAGCCCAGAAGCACACCCGATGACTCACGCAGGCGTTAGCTATCCATTGCCTACAAATCTTGCTAATTTTTTTGTTCTTCTGAGGCTCTGCATGAATTAAGATACAACGGTTACGCCTTCCATCTGGCACACCAAAGTCTTTGTCAAACAGTGATTACAGGCATTTTAGATATACCTAACTGATACATTATCCGCTGTAGTAAACAATATATTTGATAAAATTTAGGAAAAAGATGTCGAAGCTTTTAACTGACAGGGGTTTTGGGAAATCTTGAGTGTGTCTAAGAAGCTCAGATGAAGAGGCATTAAAGTGAGCTACCCGTAAGAGCTTGACATAATAAGGGATTTAAGGACTTAGATATCCGTCAGACGGGTGATTACTAAAAATATGGATACTCTAACCAGCGGTAATGAGAGAGATTGAATAAACCTAACTGCTTAGGTTATTCTGGGTTTATCCATCGATTGATTATGCCTAAAATCTTTGAAGACCCTAGGAATGGGCTGACGGTTTTCATCTATACCAACGACCATGTCCCTGCCCATGTTCATATCTTTCAGGGTCGTAAAAGTTCCCGCAATCAACCGGGGATTAAGATCAATCTCGGTTCAGAGGATCAACCGCCCTCGTTAGTGACCGTTGACCCCAGTATCAGTAATCGGGATGCTATCAAAGCATTAAAGCTAGTGGCTGAACACCAAGAATTATTTTTGCAGGAGTGGAACCGTATTCATGGCACGTAATTGGACGATAGATTTTAGCGAGGAAGCCCTTGCCGACCAAATAGCCCAGGCAAAAGAAACGGCGATCGCCGACGAAAATGCTGGCCCCTGTGCCCGCCAGGTTGAATATGACCATCAACGGAATTTAATTGTCTTTTATTTCGCCAATGGTTCACAGTTTGCCGTACCGCCAGATTTGATTCAGGGCTTGCAAGGGGCAACAGTGGAGCAATTAAATGATGTTTGGTTGGATCGGGCGGGGTTAAGTGTGCACTGGCCAAGTCTAGATGCAGATTTTAGTATTCTCAGCTTAGTTCAAGGAGTTTTTGGCACAAAGGCTTGGATGGCAGAGATTGGTCGTCAAGGAGGAAAACAGACTTCTGAAGCTAAACGGCGATCATCTCGTGAAAATGGCAAAAAGGGAGGGCGGCCAAAAGGCCCTGTAAAGGCAGTCAAAATTTAGGTTTGTTTTGCTCTAAGGACAAAAAACTAACGTAGTGCTTCAGGATCAAAATGACATTCCCCAACTGTCACCAGACTTTACTAGGGTTTTAACTTAATCCATCTAACTTATCCAAAAGCTTTAAACCCTCTATGACGTTACCCCGGGCCGCCATTAACCGAAAACGATTATAAGCATCAAATTCAGTCAGAGCAATGGTTGAAAGCTCCTCAACTAGCTTATTCACACTAATTCCCCTAGACTCCGCAAGCTGTTTAAGTCTGGAGTGTTTATCATCCGGCATCCGTATCGTTAAAGTACCCATGGTTTAGCCTCTTAGTAAATGCTCTGGTTTCAAAATTGACAAGCGAGGGAAAATTAACTCTGTTCCTTGAAAATCTTTGACATTGTTGGTTGCAATATAGTGGGCATTACCAGAGATTGCTAACTCAATCAAATGATTATCTCCCTCATCCCTTAAATTGGGTCGCCACAGATAGTAAATATTAACCCACTCACAAACCGACATCAAAGCCTCTAGTAAACTAACAACCTCAGTCTGGCTCAAAACACATTGGTCAATAATCTCCTTACGTCCCATTACAGCTTCATACTCGGCAAATAAAGCATTTCCTATCAGTGGTTGATACTGCCCCAACAAACAATACCTAATCAGTTTCCGACTCGGCCCATCAGCACCAATCAGGGCACTCACAAAAACGCTGGTGTCAATGACAATTCGATTATTCACAAAGCCAATGATAGCATATACACTGTCATTGTTGAATTTTTTTATCCAGCCATTGGGAGGCGATCGCCGTTGTTCATGATCTGTGTGTTGCGACGCGCAATGGAGGAGACTTTGAAAAATCAGGGGTTCCCGTCTTTAATCCATTCCTTTTTAGTAACCGCTGAAATCCTGAAAAATCCCCAACATTGATGGGTGGATCTCCAAGCCTAGGTGGAGCAGTTCAAGGTGGCTGTCTCCCCAAAGCCCCAGAAATATAGCCAATTCAAATAAGATTGAGATGACTAAAGTCTTTACCAAAGATGCTTTTAGCTTTAGTCGGTGTCTTACTTTCAATTAAATCAACTATAGTTAGTGATAGTTTCCTAGTGGTTCAGCGTTAATCAGGCGGTGTTGATTTTCGTTGAGGTTGAGAACCTGCTGTTGGAGACATGGACAATTTCTCCAAAATATATTTTTCTGAAACACGATTATTGGAAGCTTTCTAAAAATTGCTTGAGTTGAGGTTGCTCTTGGTTAATACCTAATTGTTCAGCTTTTGCCAAAACAGCTTCCCGACTTAACTTCTGTTGGGTAGCAAATGCGATCAAAGCTGAGGCACTGGCTCGTCCTCCTGCGCCACAATGGAAATAGATGGGAGTTGGCAATTTCTCTACTTCAGAAAGAACGGTTGCAGTTAATTCAGCTTTGGCTTCTGTAGATTGGAGTGGCACATTTACATAGTGTAGTCCTTCTCCCTCTGCAAGTTGCTGTTCATCTGCTAATACTCCAGCTTCATCTGGTAATCGTAGATTCACCACTGACTTAAACCCTTCAGCGGCAAGCTGCTTCAAATCTTCCGGGGTGGGCTGTCCACCTGCCAAAAATTCATCACTTACCTTTTTGATATCAACCATACAATTCTCCTTAAGAGTGACTGGTTTGCCAAGCCTACTGTCCAACAGAATAGCAACAAAAATTTTCTTTCAAATATAAATCTTCTTTATCGAAATCTACAGGCGATCGCCGGGTTCAGCCTGATGTCGGCTAGACATATCAAATGTAGCCTAACAAGTCAGCGCAATAAAGCGGCTGATCCTGCCCACTGGCCTTAGAACATGTTTGGAAAGCTTAGCTTTTCAGAAGTAAAATAATTTTTATATAATCAGAGTATTGACCTCAAATTAGGAAGTTTGTTGACATGATCACTGACCCCCCAAAAAACTGCTTATGATCTCTAACAACACCGATTCTAACCAGCACTCACCTACTAAAAATATCTATCCCTTTTTTGGCGGTGCTCTACTTGGTGTAATTATACTTATTATCCCTGCTACATATGGACAATTTAATGACTTTGGACTAGTTCAATTAGGTTTTGGATTCGTGTTAGTTATATCTTGTGGTTTACTGTCAATTCTTTGGGGAGAAAAGTTTATTGATGCAGTAACGCGAATTCTGAATAGCACTGGTCTATAAGCAAGTATAGTAATTTCAAATAATTTCGAGACTGCTTAAGTCTTTATTAACAAGCTTTTCGGTGAATTTGACTGCCTCAGTCTTACTAGAAACGACTATAAACCATATTTTTATCGTAAGGCAAATCCTCTCTCAATAAACTCTTGTCCCTTACAAAAGTCGCATAAAACATAATACAAGCTAATATTCAGATGTGGCAAATTGACCAAAGTCACTTGGATTGGATGCAAAAAACATGGCGACCGCTGACCCCAACCGTTATGGCTGATCTGAATAAAATTTAGACAGTAGCAATTTCTACAAAGTTTGTATTAAATTTATTCAAAAAGAGCACTATGAATTTTAACACCGGTGACTAGCCTACCCACTTTTACTTCCTCTAATTTTCGACTCTTTGGACGTGTCCACTTTTTCAGTCATAGTCAATATTTTGGATAGTGACTTTGGGATCGGGATTGCGACTAAAACACTCTGCCTTTGTTTCAATTTTTTTGAGTTGGGCGATCGCCATCGAGCAGGGTCTGCCATAGACTTGCCGCACCCGTTCACTGGCAAGGGTTAGAGATTTCTGCGATCGCCGCACAAAATCTGCCAATTCGTAGGTTTGACCGGACTGAAAATATTGATTGACCACTGTGGAGGGCGAATAAAACTGATCCTCTGAACCATCGGGCCAAACGATATCAAATATAACTTCGGGCATTGTTTATGAATCTCCTGTAAAGCCAGTGAGGGGGTTTTGCTGCAAATCCCAAAATAGTTGGGACTCTGAACCTAGTTTAAGGGTGAGATTATGACCTGGTTGTATCGTGGCGATCGCCTCTGCCACTAAACCTTCAGCCTGAAAACAAGCCCTGACCGTTTCGACTAGCTGAGGACGCACGCTCAGCAGAAAACCATAACTCGGAAAACTAAGTAGCCATTGCCTAAAATCTAGACCTGCCGGATGGGGAATGGCATCAAGGTCGAGGATTGCGCCACATTTTGATGTTTCCAAAAGCATTAATGCTGTACCAATAATGCCGCCCATACTGACATCTTTCCCCGCCTTACATAGCCCATTTTCAGAAAGATAGGGCAACAGATCCCAGTGTTTTTGCAAAGTTTCTGTCTCTGCCATCGTTGCCGCATCCCAGCAATAGGGAGCATTGGGTCGCGGTTTGCCTTGAAAATTGCTTACAAGAATCAGGCGATCGCCCACCTGAGCATCAAAGCTCGTGATTAAAGACTTTGCCCGACCTAAAATCGCCACCCCCAACGCATCATAATCACTGTGGGTATTGGTATGACCGCCAACAATGGGCACATTAAATCGAGCCGAAGCGGCTTGCATCCCTGCCCAAATTTGCTGAGCTTGGTGGGAAGACTTACTCCATAGGGCATCCACCACGGCGATCGGTCTGCCCCCCATGGCATAAATATCACTGACATTTACCAAAACACTGCACCACCCAGCAAACCAAGGATCTTGGGTAATTAAACTGGGAGCCATCCCCTCAGCGGCAAGGAGTAGATAGCCATTCTCATCTGGAATTGCAGCACAATCATCGCCCAATCGAATCGCCTCACCATCCCCGAGCAATCGCAGTTGACCTTGACGGGATGCCAATTGAATATCCTGCTTGTGCAAAATGCCGAGGGTTTGCCGCAGTTCAATAATTAAGTCAGTTAACATAACCAAAATCTAAGAAACCTGCAATAAAGCAAGATCGAGCTTCGGTCGGGCATAGACCACGGGGGGATAAAAATCTAAATCCGCTTCCATTAAATGGTGGGGGCGATCGCAGATCTCAATTTCCTCAAGCGAATGCCAATGTTGCCGCTGAAAAAAACGCACATTTTGCAATTGCACCGTTGCCAAAAACTTAGTACAACCCCAACCATGGGCCGCAGTAACAGCCTTATAAATCAAACCCTTGCCAATGCGACCCACTCGCCGATAATTTTGATGTACCCCTAGCCGACCGCCGTACCAGACATTTGGTTCATTTTCATAAATCCGCACCACACCTGCCACCGTAGGTTTCCCAGGAGTCTCCGTATCGAGGGCAACAATTGGATAGGCAAATTGATCAATTTCATCAAAATCATGTCCCGAAAAAATACCCTGTTCCTCACAAAAAATTGCCCTGCGTAGGGCAAAATACCCTTGAATTTTCGCCGCAGATTCTGCCAATTCAAACTGAAAACGATTGTTTGACATCGTAAAAAGCTCTCTATTTTTCAAATGTTGATAATGCTGAACAAGCACCACATTTCGCACAGCCTGCCTTCATATCTGCTGAAGAAATCTGTGATTGCTTAATGATTGTGCCGACCCTCTGATACAGGGCAAACATAAAATCACTGTCCGGCGCGGGGTGATTGGCTAAAGGTGTTTCGGAAATGGGTACGAAGGGAACAACAAAAGGGTAAACACCCATATTGACCAGCTTTTCCGAGGCTTCTACTAAGGTTTCAAAGCTATCTCCTAGTCCTGCTAAGAGATAGGTGCTGACCTGTCCCCAACCGAAAACTTTAACGGCGGCTTCATAAGCTTCGTAATAATAGGAAACTGGAACCTCGGCTTTTCCGGGCATAATTTTGGCACGAACATCTGGATCAACCGCTTCGAGATGCATTCCCAAACTATCGACACCAGCGGCTTTCATGCGCTCGAACCAAATAAAATCATCGGGGGGTTCACACTGGGCCTGAATGGGAATATTGACCCGCGCTTTAATGGCTGCTGCACATTTTGTCAGGTAGGCTGCACCACGATCGCCGGAATTGGGCGTCCCCGTTGTCATGATCACCTGTTCGATACCGTCTAACCGGACTGCGGCTTCTGTGACCTCGGCTAACTGTTCCGGTAATTTACGGGTGATCGTGCGACCTGCATCAAGGGATTTTTCTATGGCGCAAAATTGACAAACCGTGGACTCGTCGCGATAACGTATACAGGTTTGCTGAACCGTCGTCGCTAAAACGTTGTTGCTGTGCAGTAGCGCAATGTGCGAATAGGGAATACCATCTGCCGTCTTCAAATCATAGAATTTGGGTTGATGGGGCAGGGCGATCGCCGCAATTTCTTTGTCCCCTTTGCTCAAAACCGTCTTTGGGGGCATGGATGCAAGGTTGATACTGTAGGGTGATGCCGCAGCGGTGGAAGTATAGATTGGCACCATCACCGTCGTCCCATCCACCGTCACTGCCCGATGATCTGAAGGCCCTGCACCGCCTTTACGCCCAAGATCTTTGGCGTTTGGATCGACCAGTCGCAACCCTTTGGATTGCAGTTCTGTGATGAGACGTTGCTTATTCATGTCGCTGGGATAATCCTTAAATTTTTGTACTTAATGGCTAAAAATCGGATTGTGGGGCAATGCCTCGATGGTTTCCGGTAGCTCTGGATCCCTTACTGCCGCAATAGCATTTGGCGTAACCGGGTTGGCTTCTAGGGTTGACCAAGGCTGATTGTTGAGGGTTAGTTGTAATAGATCAGGTCGGGCATAATGTCCCACCGAATCCATCATGCGTTTGCGTTTAGTGATGAGCGAAAAATCTAAATCGGCGATCGCCAACCCTTCTCCCTCAGCAATTGGTTCACAGAGATGTTTCCCTTCGGGGCTAATAATTGCCGTATAACAACCACCACTTAAGGCTTGATGCATTTTTTCGTCGGTGGTAATTTGTAACTTTTGCTCCGCTGTCAACCAACCCGTTGCATTAATCACAAAACAACCGGATTCCAAAGCATGATGCCGCATGGTCACTTCCATTTGATCCGCGAAAATCTGACCCACCATCGAGCCGGGGAATTGCCCACAGTGGATTTGTTCATGTTGCGCCATGAGCGCATAACGGGCTAGGGGATTGTAATGTTCCCAACATGCCAAGGCTCCCAAGCGTCCAACCGTAGTATCTACCGTTCTCAGACCTGCACCATCCCCTTGCCCCCAAACCATCCGTTCATGGTAGGTCGGCGTGATTTTGCGACGTTTTAGCACCAGCGCACCATCTGCATCAAAAATTAGTTGTGTGTTGTACAGCGAGCCTTCTTCGCGCTCATTAACCCCTAACACCACGACCATTCCATGGGTTTTAGCGGCTTGGGCGATCGCCTGGGTGACTTTCCCCGGCACAGTAACAGCTTCTTGATAAAGCTTTAGATGACTTTTCCCCATTAAAACCGGCGGTTCGATAAAGGAAAAATAAGGGTAATAGGGCACAAAAGTTTCAGGAAAAATAATTAGTTCTACCCCTTCTTTTGCGGCATTAGCCATCGCATCCAGAACTTTTTCCATAGTTCCTTGTTGACTAAAAAGAACAGGACTAATCTGTGCCGCTGCCGCCCGAATATTTTTTGTATAATTCAGCATGATTTTTCCCAGCACAACGACTGGAATAGTTTCAGAAATAAAAAATGATTTGAAAACAAGTGATTGATATGTCAGACCTAAAAAATCAAAAACAAAATTTTCAAATCATCCCTCCCATCAATAATTGACCAAACATTTAATCAAGTAGGTTTTTACATTGTCCAAGTATCAAGAATAAACGCACCATCCTTACGGTGCATCAAGATTAAATCCATCACGTCTAGGGGATTGATCGGACGAATACCGGGGATTAGAGAAGGCTCGCCATGGCCATAAAGTGCTTGCAGTGCAAAGCGACAAGCATAAACCTTACCACCTGTTTCCATGATTTTTACAATACGTTCATTCATCGTCAGGTGACCCGGAAAACCTTCATCCCCAAGCTTAGGAAAACCCCTTTGTACACCGAGGGTAACACCGGGACCATAGAGCAAAACAGACGTTTCAAAGCCTTTTTTGATTAAGCGGCTAGCTTGCATTAAATTTACTAAGCCAATGGAGCCTTCAAACGCCACTGTATGAAAAGTAATGAGTGCTTTTTCACCGGGTTCAGCTTGGACATCAGGAAAAACTTTTTCCTCGTAATCTACTAAGAAATCACCTGTTTGGTGAGCTGGCTTAGTTACCTCTGGCATGGTTGTAGTTCCTTAAATTCAAATTCTGATTTGACTTGAGATTAGTCACGTATCAATGTAGAAGCGAAGTTTCCTTATTCTTGTATCATTTGTCACAAAAGATTAGTTTTAATTGAAAGTCATAGGTTTAACCATTCTTGATTTTTTATATGAAGATGATCTTTTTCTAATAATCCTAGCCAGAAAAAATGCTTCTTATCTAGATACAGTAAGAGTTTTAAGACTTAGAATCTTCCTGGAAATGGGTTTGTGTTCAGTATGTCTGCCCAAGATTTAGATGATTAGACACCTATCTAAATCAACAGGTCTGTCTCTGTAAAGCCTATAAATGCAAGACTATTTCGATGTTTCCTGTTAATAGAATTAGAAATCATTAGTTTGTAGCCAAATATACAAGTGGTAAAAATTTCCAGGCTTACAGTTGATGATTATCAAGAAAGATAGAGTTCAATGCAGGTAGATAATATGAAAAAAAATCACTATTCCGTCATTATTGTTGGTGGAGGACAGGCGGGCTTAGCGATTAGTTATCTCCTAAAACAAGAAAGTATTGACCACATTATTTTCGAGAAAAATCAAATTGGCTATGCTTGGCGTAATCAACGTTGGGATTCTTTTTGTTTAGTTACGCCCAATTGGCAATGTCGGTTACCCGGTTTTCCCTATGCAGGGGGTGATGATCAGGGTTTTATGGTGAAGGACGAAATTGTCCAATATCTTGAGGATTATGCGGCATCTTTCCGAGCTCCTATCCTTGAGGGGGTAGGGGTTTCTAAGCTTAGTCAACGGGCTGATGCTTTTGAGGTGATTACCAGCCAAGGAACTTACACCGCCGATCAAGTGGTGGTTGCCACTGGGGGCTACCATACACCAAAAATTGCGGCGATCGCCAAAAAACTACCTCCCCATATTGTCCAGTTACATTCGGTAGACTACAAAAATCCAGAAACCTTGCCAGATAACGTTTTATTAATTGGCACAGGTCAATCGGGCTGTCAAATTGCTGAAGACTTACACTTAGCGGGCAAAACCGTCCACCTTGCCACCGGCAGCGCACCCCGTTCACCCCGCCGCTACCGAGGGAGAGATGTGGTCGAGTGGTTAGAGTTGATGGGCTATTATGATCTACCCATTGATGAGCATCCCCAAAAGGAAATGGTACGCCACAAAACAAACCACTATTTAACAGGTCGTGATGGTGGCAGAGAAATTGATCTGCGTCAATTCGCCCTTGAGGGTATGCATCTCTACGGACGGCTCAAGGATATTGATGTAAATCAAATTCTATTTGCCGATAATCTCAAGGAAAATCTCGATCAAGCAGACGCAACAGCCGCCAGAATTAAACAAAATATTGATGAATATATTGCCAAAAATCAGCTTGATGCTCCCATCGAAGCACCCTATCAGCCCGTTTGGGAACCAACTTCCACACCCCTTGCCCTAAATATCGATGAAATTGAGGCGGTTGTTTGGTCCACTGGTTTTAATTTTAATTATGCTTGGGTCGATGTTCCCGTATTTAATTCGATGGGGGAACCGCTACATGATCGGGGCGTGACTAATGTGGCAGGGCTATATTTCTTGGGTTTACCTTGGTTATATACCTGGGGTTCTGGGCGATTCTCAGGGGTTGCCCGTGATGCGGAATATTTAGCGGAGAAAATTAGAGAAACACTGCCCGCCGGTCAAATAAATCCTTGTACGGTGGCTTGATAAATGGCTTGGTAGCGATTTTTGGCGTTGAGTTTATGGAGGGTGCCATTAAGATGAAACTTAACGGTACTCTCGCTGATGTGAAGTTCCTCGGCGATATCGCGATCGCGTAAACCTTGGGCTAATAAGCTGATGATTTCCTTTTCCCGTTCCGAGAGGAGATGTTTGTTAAGCTCGATGTTTTGGAACCCGTCATAGGGGAGTTGCAGCGAAATTTGCAGGATAGATTTATTTGCACTACTTTGACTCCTAAATTCACCGCCAATATGGTGGGCTAAAAATTCTATTTCTTTAAAAGGCGATCGCCCATCTGTGTTGAATACTTCTGGTAAGGATGTTTCGACAATGGCTTCGATGGTGACCGAAATCTCGGCATAGATAAGACGGCAATAATTACAGGAGAGTTGATTAAAAATTTCTGTGGTTCTGATCAATAGATATGCAAGGGTGGGAGAGAGTTTTTTTTCTGTGCCGATCAGGGTGAGCTTTGTCCGAGATAACAGCCTGGCCAAAACGTCCGGTAAAGGAATTTGATCGCCTAAAAATTGGGTTGTATTAATCGTATTTGTTTCGTTCTGGAGTTGTCGGACGGCATCAATGGCGATCGCCACTGCCATACAGAGAACTTGTAAAACTTCCAGAAATTCTGCGACAAAGGGAGCATCACTAAAGACAGCCAAGACACCAATCACACGGTCATGGCCTACCAATGGATAACCGGCGAAACCACGAATATTATTGGCGATCGCCCAGTCACGATCCTTTACCCAAGTTTCATTGGCGAGATGATTGCTTAAAAAAGGAATACAGCTTTGGGCAATTTTGCCGACCTTATAGGCCCCCATTGGCACACGGGCAAAACTACCATTCGTACTGGTATGTAACCCTGATGAAGCAACCAGTTTTAAACTCGCACCATCAGGCTCTGTTAACCAAATGCGTGCAAACACGCAATGAAAATCATGGATTAATGCTTCGGTGATTTCTTTGGTGATCGCCGTTGTGTCAAGGCAACCAGAAATGCGCTTGCTAGTTGTATTTACCTTTTGGAGATCAAAAATTAGCTGGGCAGAATCTAACACGAGCAGCTCAGAACACTATCAAATCCACGCTATCAAAGGACGCTATCTTGAAAAGTGCTGCAAGCAACATTATGGACACCGAACCATGGGATGAATTTTTGCCATGATCCCCGGGTTTATTGATAGTTCAAAACCGCTGCGACTCAAAATTTGAAGTCATTATATGGACGAGGCGCAGACATTTTATCCCTATCTCAAGAATCATGGCCTTAGATTACATAGACTACATTTTGGGCTGTGGCATTATTCTGGAGTATTGATCAAACCAGGGTGATCTAATGGGCGATCGCCGGGGGCATCCCAGAAGAAACGACGCTCGGATTCAGCAATGGGTTTGTCGTTAATACTCGCTTCCCGACGACGCATTAAACCCGCTTCATCAAATTCCCAATTTTCATTGCCATAGGCGCGATACCATTGACCCCCATCATCCTGCCATTCGTACTGAAAACGTACTGCGATCCGATTTTCGCCAAACGCCCACAGCTCTTTCACCAGACGATAATTTAACTCTTTATCCCACTTGCGACGCAAAAACTCACGGATTTTTTCCCGACCTTGGAATACTTCCGCCCGATTACGCCAAAAACTATCCTCGGTATAAGCCATACAGACTTTATCCGGGTTGCGACCATTCCATGCATTTTCTGCCATCCGTACTTTGGCGATCGCAATTTCCTTAGTGAAGGGAGGAACTAAAGATGTTGTCATGATTAAAATTTCCCAATAATTTCAGAAGAGACGGCGGCTTACGAATTTGTTCACTCTCATTGTTGATGCAGGCAAAACCTACGAATTCACCTATGGTCGTTGACCCAATAGTGACAGAAGAAGTGTCCGAAAGACCACTAATGGCGAGAACTCCGCATTTGGTGACAGTGACATCTTTAACAGAGGAAACCCTCGCATAATCAGACAATACCTTTTGACTAGGGCTTAGTTTTAGCGGTGGAAAATTTTTGGTCGCTCATCTAAACTGTCTCATTTACGATTTTTGGCTTTACGAGTCTGTCTAACGAGAAATTAAAAAGTCCCACCGATCGCCAGAAATATTTATTGATTACTGATGGCGACGCTACACTGCTCCAAGCTTAGTGTTTAGAAAGAAAAAATGTTCAGGTTATTTTTTCTAGACTCCAAATTAACGTGCATTCACACGGCGCAAGTCCCAAGACACATTGAGAACCACTGAACCGTGATTCACTGTCATCTTATCCTTCAAGTGATTAATGTTCGTGAACTTTCTTAGATGAGAATAATCAGCTTTGTAAGCTGGATTCAATTTCCTTTCTGACTCAGGATTCAGGGTGGGAGCTTTATCCTCATCGGGCAGAATGCCCTGTCGCCGTAACCGTTCTACCCTTGCTAAAATCTCCTCTGCACTGGGCTGCCTCCCCGTCCGTCTAAACGTTGCTTCGTCCTGGGCAATCATTTTTTCGAGTTCCTGTTGCAGTCTCGGATCATCTACCATTGCTTGTCCTGCCTGGGTTACTCGATCTAACTCTGCTTGCTCCGTAGGTGAAAGTCTCGCTGAACGATTGACTGCGCCTCCCACTTGAGCTAGTTGATCAGAGCTATTAAATCGAACCTGCATCGTTTCATATTCTCGTTGAATCGAGCGACCATTGGCGTCAACACAACGAGGTAGGCGAACAAACTGTGCAATGACGAATTCATAACTGTTTTTGGGCATCTGTTCATCATTGGTGTAGATCGACATCAGCGAATCAGCAATACCTACTGGAACCGGACTAGCAGCTGTACAGGTGGCAAAGACCTTACCGGACTGGGAAATCACATAAGGTGTTGTCACTGTGATCGAACCTCGCATCTCATATTGAAATGCAGTCAGATTTGGATCGTAGATATTGGTGGGTTTCTGCTGCAATTCTACGTCTGCGATCGCCGTGTAAGTTTGAGCTCCAGAACTCCAAATCTGGATTGTGCCGACGTAATCTGGCACCCAATATGCAGAACTACCGCGATATTTTCCGGGTTGGGGTTGCGCAAGCGCTCGTTATTCCAATCGTCAGTGCAGCAGCTAAACTCCCTGTACGACCCAGCACTTTCCAAAGCACTTTCATAATCGCTAAACAGAAGAAATTTTTGGCTTTCAGTATAGTGACTATATTGTCTTCACCGCCAATATCAAAGATTTTGAACAAATTGCTAGGGCAACAGAAATTCACCCAGGTATTATCTTTATCTGTGATGGGGAGTTACAATCGCAGTCAAACATAGGCGATCGCCAAGAAAACTGGGGTTTGGGCTAATGGCAATGCAGAACGCACTTGGGATTGGCGGAGACGGAATAAATAAGGGTTGGTGGGCAATCAGCTAACACAACGCTAAATTCACTCGGATGGAGTTACACTTTCATGAATGATAGTTACGGGTTGATCCTGGAGGGAAAAGTAAAGGTAAATTGATGGCAACATCGTCTGTCAAGACTGAAAGACAATTGTTATTAGTTCTTTTTGAAGTACCTTAACCTGCCTAATGCGCTTTTAGGAGTGATATGCCGAAAATTTTCATATATCATTACCCTAGAGATTATTATGCAGAGTGTTTGTGTATGTTCAATAATTAGCTCAGGGATTACTTGCACGGCTATACATTAAAATTACTTAAAAGCTGCTATGACCCATGAAGTAGAATGACAGACCAATCTTTAAATATTCAGATCAAGGAAAGACCTAAAATTTGTGCGATCGATTTAGAAGAGGAGATTATTGAAGCCTTACAAAACAAAGGTTTATACTGCTACTCTGGTACCTTGGGGCCTCAAGTCAAAGTGCCAAATTCAGGCAGACACGATAGACATCAATGCCTGCTAAACTTGGATTTTCCGCCCAATCTACACGAGTACGACATTGTAATCGTAGATCTCCAAAAGCAAAAGCCGATTGAATATCTAGAATCTGAGCACACTCAGACTTTCGTCAAAGGAAGTGTACAACCTGTCTTATTAAGTAGCTATCCTGAAACAGTTTTTGATCCACGCCCACTATCTTCAAGTATTTTGAGAAGAAATTTAGAAGAATTCTTCTCTCGTCAAACTCTTGTTATTGTCTTTTGTTCCGCACAAGAAGTAACTGAGTACCATTTTGCAAGGGTAACTCGTAATGGTGTTTGTGAAGATAAGCTAGTGGAACATCGCTTATACGAGTTTATTCCACAGTTGCAATCAACATATAATAAGATAGGAAGAAATGTAACAGTTTCGGATTTTGAAGAGAGCATAAAAAGTTTTCTTCAAAAGCATAGTAAAAATTTTATTTATGAAATTGTATTTCAACATCCCAGAAAGTGGCTACAGGATGAGCGGAGGTATGTTGAGAGCAGTGAATTTATTCCTTTATTGCTGAATTCAAATAATGAAATTATAGGATTCGTTGACTTTCGTTTAAGGACATCAGCAATCTTTGCTTTCCCTCAATTGAAATATGATGTAAAGAAAAGTTTTTTGCTTGAGCTTATTGATGAAATATTGCCCGGATTATTTCCTGAAATCTTTCCTTATTCTGAGCGGTTTTCTTGGCTAAAATCAAGGGAATATTTCCTTCCAAATCAAGCAAATCTTTTGACAAAAAAAGCAAAGCTAGAAGATGAATACAGATTGGCTGTGACAGAAATCGAAAGCGAAATTAAAAAAAATCAGTCTAAGTATAAATTTTTACATAATTTACTCACTGAAACAGGAAATCCACTGGTTAAATCTGTTGAATATTTTCTTGCCTGGATTGGCTTCGAGAATATTGTCAATATGGATGAAACTAATCCAGAAATCAAGGAAGAAGACCTCCAGATTCCTTTGGAGAAGGGTTTATTGGTTGTGGAAGTTAAAGGCATTGGTGGTACTTCCAAAGATAGTGAATGCTCACAAATAAGTAAGATTAAGTATCGAAGAGCGAAAGAGCGAAAGAGTTGTGATGTTTTTGCTCTATATATAGTCAATCATCAAAGATATCTTCCTCCCCTGAGAAGAAGAAATCCTCCCTTTAGTGAACAACAAATCAATGATGCTCAATCTGATGAAAGAGGCCTGCTGACTACATACGAACTGTTCAAACTATACAACAATATTGAACAAGGTTTTATAACAAAGGAAGATGCTAAAATCTCCTTATTAGGATTTGGAGTTGTGCAGTTCAAACCATCGAATTCTTACTGGCTTGGACATCCTTTAGAAATTCATCATAAGGGACATGTTGTAATTCTTAGTATCTCTAATATAACTATTAATAAGGGAGATTCAATTATTGTTTGTAATGAACAATCCTGGTTTAAAACCAAAATTCTAGATATTCAGTTAAATAACGAAGCAATTATAACTGTGTCTGAAGGCGAAATAGGCATAAAACTCAGCCATAGCGTTCTTAAGACCTCTGAATTATGGTTGGAAAATAATTGTTGATGCCAATCTAATAATCTTGTTGAAGCACATAAATATAGTCAATCAAATTAAGATTGAGACGGCTAAGGCCTTTATCAAACAGCTTTTTAGCTCCGGTCAGTATCTTAGTTTCAATTAAATCAACTATAACAAGTATTGCTATGTCGCCAAGGCTATCCGTAGTTAATCATTATCAAAAAAATCAGCAGGGCCGTCCAAACTTACCTAAACTACATAAAAAGCTCCACTTTCTGTGGGGTCTGTATTTGATGGCACCGTGGATTACCACCATATATTGAGGATGTAGGCGATCGCCAAATTCTACTAGGAGTTTAACGGCGATCGAGATTTTAACAGCTGAATTGAGCGGCAGAAACTATCTTTTACCCACTATCAAAATGTCATAATTCTGCCCATTCTAATGATGTGTTATGCCGCAATTAGGCGGGTTCAAGTCGAAGATAATGTTTTTCGGGGCTAGTCACTGAGATTGCATTTTCTTCAGTTACAATTCCACACGCTTCAATAAAATCACCTAATCTAACATCTGCAAAATAAGGCTGCGGTCTTCTTCCTCCAACTAAATGAAGAATTATTTCACTATGGTTTGTAGTTAATACAGTTACTTTTCCATCTCCGCACCAACTCATAGGTTCAAGGTTTAGACATACAATGGTTCCTCTAATGACAACATCTTCGTTTTTAATAAGCAGATTTGATGTATTTTTCATAAGACCCTAATAATATCTCTAAAATGATGAAACTCTCTTACGGTCATTAGATTTTTTTAATCCATTTAACAAATCTGCTCTTTTAGGGCACTTACATGATTTCAAATATTTTTTTCATAATCTCTAAACATTTCCTATGGTCAGTTTAGGCATAACTATTGATTATAAGGAAAGTTTCTGTATATCACCACCAAATAGAGTGATCGCCGACTAATCAGTTTTTAGAATACTACCAACTGTCAAACATTAAGGAACAAAAATATGAAACTTTTTATAAAAGCCTCAAGTCGCAGGCGATCGCCTGACGGTATGACATCCCGCTGATTACTTGTGACCAAAAAATCTTGAATTATTCCCATGTCAAAACCATTTGGTAAAATTAGGCACTTAGTCGGTGAAAACTAATGGGACGTTATCGATCGCCAAAGTCCAAACAGCTAACCACAGGGATTTTTGTAGTAGTAGCCATGATTTTGTTTCAGGGCAAGGATTCACTCTACTATCACAATGGCAATGGTGGCGATAACTGGAAAATTGGCTCGCCCCAGACCCATATATTCAATGCCCATCAGACTCGTTCCTTGGCCGACCTTCAAACCCAAGCCCTTACTCTGGTCAACCGAGATCGCCAGTTAAACAATCTTTCGCCTCTGGTGGCAGACCCCTTGATTACCAAAACAGCTCAGGGTCACGCGGAGGATATGGCCAAACGGAATTTTTATGGTCACGATACCCCTGAAGGGAAGTCCCCCACCGACCGTTATCAAGCTCTGGGTGGAAAGGGTGGAGTCGGTGAAAATATTGTGGTCTTACCCCGCTCTCCCTATTTCTCTCTCAACTACGGACTGGTAGAACGGTTTCAGAAAAGTTGGATGTATTCGGAAGGACATCGCAAAAACCTATTGACTCCCAACTACACTAAGTTTGGCTATGGCATTGCCACTAATCCTAAAACGGCTAAAGTCTATGCTGTTCAAAATTTTCAATGACTGGTGTGGGCCAAAAACTAATCTAACTTTAAAACGAGATTGTAGATAAAGCCTGCTCCTTCTCCTGTTCAGAAACCTCCAGATGGTGGAACAACTCATTCAAATTCTTGTGGCCGCTAATCTTTTGAATCACCCGGAGATTAATGCCCTTGCGGCACATCATTGTTAACGCACTGCGAGGTAATGAATGGGTAGATTAGGGGCTTGTCGTTCAGTTAGACTAAGTTTCCCCGTCTTCTAAACCAATGACCTCATTAGCCAATCTTTGGCCCCAACTGTTAACCCACACCCAAGAACATATTCAACTAGTGGCGATCGCCATGACGGTGGCGGTTTTAATCGGTATTCCGTTGGGGGTGGTGATTAGTCGAGTACCCCGTCTAGCCCAGCCGATTTTGATTTTTGCCAATGCGGCCCAGACTATCCCTTGTTTGGCCATGTTTGGTTTTTTGATTACGGTGCCATTTTTGGGAGGCATTGGCCCTACCCCGGCGATCGTGGCGTTGATGCTCTATGCCCTGTTGCCCTTGATTCGCAACACATACACGGGGCTAAAATCCGTTGATCCCGAATTAAAAGAAGCGGCCCTCGCTTTAGGCATGACCCCTCAACAGGTCTTGATTTATATCGAATTACCCTTAGCATTAACAATCATTTTGGCCGGTGTGCGGGTGGCGACGGTAACTTGTGTGGGTATTGCCACCATTGCGGCGGCGATCGGTGGAGGGGGGTTGGGAGTGTTTATTTTTCAGGGTATTTCCTTGGTCAATGACCAACTGATCCTAGCCGGAGCCATTCCAGCCGCGTTGATTGCTTTAATCGCTGATTGGGGCATTGGCTTAATCGAAAAACAACTGTCCCGCCATGGCCCCCGGTTATCCCGTTGGCAACGCAATTTGCGCTGGGGAACGGTCGGTTTAGGGGGATTTCTGGGATTATCATTTTTGATTCATGCTCTCTGGTTTGGCAACCCGGCAAATATTACCATTGGCGCAAAAAATTTTACTGAGCAATACGTGTTGGGAGAACTGCTTGCCCAACAAATTGAAAATAAAACTAATTTGACAGTCAATCGCCGTTTTAATTTGGGGGGTACCAATATTGCCCATGAAGCGGTCAAATCCGGGGCGATCGCTGGTTATGTGGAATATACAGGCACTGCTTACACAGTTATTTTGAAACAACAACCTATTTCTAATGCAGAAGAAGTTTACGAGACAGTTAAAAGAGATTATGCCAGAAAATTTCAGTTAACCGTTTTTCCCTCTTTGGGGTTTGAAAACACTTTTGCGCTCGTTGTGCGTCCCACCGATGCCCAACGCTATGGTCTTAAAAAGATTAGTGATTTAGTGCCTTTAGAAAATGAATGGCAGGCAGGGTTTGGTTATGAATTTCTTAACCGTCCTGATGGTTACCCCGGTCTGAGTCGTACCTATAGTTTGAAATTTACTAAACCTCCGATTGCCATGGATTTAGGTTTAATTTATACAGCATTAATAACAAACCAAGTTGATTTGGTGGCAGGTAATTCCACCGATGGGCAAATTTTTAAAAATAAACTGATTGTCTTGGAAGATAATAAACGCTATTTTCCACCCTATTACGCCGTACCTATTTTCAATGATAAAATCTTAAAAACCTATCCTCAAATCCGACCAGCGATCAATGAATTAGCCGAGATCTTGACCGCCACAGAAATTCAACAACTCAACTTGCAAATGGATGAGGGCAATACTGATGTGAAAAAGTTGGTACAAGCCTTTTTGCAGACCAAGGGGTTAATTTAAGTGACCCAGAATGTCGATCGCCCTTGCATCTGCTTAATAGACAGTGGATTCTCTATGACTTTTACTGCCTATTAATCACTCTACCCCTAGCGCTTCAAGCCATAACTTTTTGTTTGAATGTAACTGCTAGTTCTAGTAATAAACTGAATTTGCTGTAGCTGAAGAATTGTAGCCAATATGGCTCAAAATGAGCGAGTTATTTTTGAAGAACTACAACGATCAAATTTTAATTTGATTGTTTGCCTAGAATTATTTTAGTGAATGTAGCTTTACTTGTAAATTATCCTTAGGTCGAGGACTAGGAGTAACAACCAGCTCTAAATTTTGTCCAGGTAATAATGTCCAATCAAATTGCTGGATTAATCGGGTGGCAAATAATTTCATTTCCAGCCTAGCAAATTCCTTACCTAAACATTCCCGTAGTCCACCACCAAAGGGAACATGGGCAAAGGGGGGATTGTGAGTTGCACTACCATTAGAGGCAAACCGTTCTGGATCAAACTTTTCGGGATTGGGATATAAATCAGGATCGGCGTGGGTTTGGCTAATTTGATAAGAAACTAACCAACCCTTGGGAAAATGAAAACCCTGAAATTGACAGCCTTGGATTAATTCCCGAAAACCACCACCCACAGGAGGGATTAACCGTAATACTTCCTGCAACACTTGATCTAAATAGGGCATTTTTTTAAGAGTTTCTGCTGTCAGTTTTTGCCCTAATTGTAATTTATTTTGTTCCTGTCTTACCTTTTCTCGAATGTCGGAATGCTGTCCTAACAATAGACAAAAAGAAGATAATGCCGAAGTTAAAGTTTCATGCCCCGCAAACAAAAGTAACAAAATTTGATCCTTCAGCTCTGACAAAGATAACGGTTGATTATTATCATCTCGGGCGGTTAATAATATGCCCAACGCATCTTCTTCCTTGGGAGGCTGTTGTTGTCGAGTTTTGATGATTTGTTCAAGCTCGGCCAATAACAAAGCCCTTGCTCGTTGGGATTTACCAAATAAGGTATTAGGCAAAGGAATTGGTAGACTAAATAATCCTTGAATATAAATTTCAAACCAAGAAAATAAATGAGGATTTTGGCCTGCTCCTTCTCCCATAAATAACGTTGCCGCCACATCGAAAGTCATTCGTCTTAATTGAGGATACCAAATCACCTCATCAGCTTTTTCCCATTGCTCCAAATATCCCTGAATAATGCCATCCATTTTCGGTAAATAACCGTCCAATGCCCTGGGCAAAAAGGCTTGGTATAGAATTTTACGGCGTGAGCGATGTATTTCCCCCATTTGAGTTGCTAACGCATTAGGCCCTAGCAAAATTCTGGTGCTGAGGGGCCAAGTTGCTTGAAAAGTTTCCTGTTCCTTAGTGAATAAAAAGCGATTTGCTAATGCCCCAGAAACAAAAATGACATTTTTACCAAATAAACGGGTTTTAAAAATTGGCCCAAATTGTTGTTGCCGCTTTTTGCTGAAGTCTCCATCATTAAGAAAATTCAGGGTTTCTCCTAACCACGGTAAACCAAAGTTACCAGGGGGAATGGGTAAAGAATCTAAATTTGCAGGAGAAGTTGTCATGGAAAAAAATAGGGTAGTTCGTTCAAGATTAATATTTACAAAGTCACCGTTCTATCAATCAATTTTAAAACGAAATTGTAGATAAAGCTTGCTCCTTCTCCTGCTCAGAAACCTCCAAATAGTGGGACAACACATTCAAATTCTTATGACCACTAATCTTTTGAATAACCCGCAAGTTAATGCCCTTGCGACACATCATGGTTAACGCAGTCCTGCGGAAAGAATGGGTAGAAACTCCCTTCACTCCAATCCTATCCGTTGCCGCCTTCAAAATCTTGTGGGCCATGGAAGGATGAAGGTGTGACCCCACCCGTTTGCCCCGAAACACATAGGCAGAGGGAAATCTAACAAATTGTTGGCCTTGCCGGTACTGATCAAAAAGAGCTTGCAATGCTGGGGTAATGGCCACAGTGCGACTGGATTTAGTCTTCGTCTTTTCAATGCGGAAAGTCATGGCATCAGCGGTGACATCATCCCAAGCCAGAGAACAGGCTTCCCCAATACGGCAACCAGTGTAAAGACAAATGCCAAACAGAAGGCGATCGCGGGGAGTGAGCAACCCAATAGTGAACAGGTTATGTAATTCCTGCTCAGTTAATACTTTTGCTTGCCCCTGACGGTTAATTTTCATTCAATAATTTGTGGAAAATATTGAATAGCTTCCACAAACCTAATTCTAT
>NZ_CP007545.1 GCF_000478825.2 Synechocystis sp. PCC 6714
AACAAGCATCAAAATAAAGACGGCGAAGATTCTGTTTCGCTCAGGGGGAATCCCGATGGAAGTCAAGATATTAACCTGTCCTGTCTATTTTAATAGCTTCCATCTGGGTAAGCCCATGCAACGGATTAACCTGCCAGAGAAATGTCATTTTTTAGGCTTAATCAGAAATCAAAAACTTCTCTATTTTCATGAAAACCCAACAGTTCAGGAGCGAGACATGCTGATTGCGATCACCATTAATCCCTACGCATCAGATGTTTTAAACAACATTTTAGGTCTGAGATACTTTAGGAAAAATTTTGCAACTTGAGCACAAAAAACTCTTTAGTAATGACTTTCTTTTAGCAATCAGGCAAATTTTTGTTTCCTTAACTCTTATTCTTTTATGCTACAAGGCTTTTTTCAAATAATTTTAATGCTGGTAATTTTTGCCATCATTGCTCCATTGCTGGGTCGCTACATGGCCCAAGTCTTCTTGGGGGAAAAGACCTGGCTTGATCGAGTAATTTCTCCGGTGGAACGGGTTATCTTTGCTAGCTCTGGTCTGGTTAATAGTAAGTCCATGGGAGGTGGTCAATACGTCCGAGCTGTACTGGTGAGTAACTTGCTCATGATCGTGATGGTCTACCTAATTTTCATGCTCCAAGGCGTATTACCCTTAAATTCCACCGGTCTATCGGCCCCCAGTTGGGACTTGGGGCTACACACGGCCATTTCCTTTACCACTAATACCAACCAGCAACATTATTCCGGCGAAACCACCTATAGCTATTTCAGCCAAGTGGGGGCATTGGGGTTTTTGATGTTTACCTCAGCCGCAACGGGTATTGCGGTGGCGATTGCCTTTATTCGAGGTTTAACGGGGCGACCTTTAGGGAATTTTTACACGGACTTGATCGTATCAATCACCCGGATTTTGTTACCTATTTCCATTGTTGGGGCGATCGCTCTACTGATGGCGGGAGTCCCCGAAACCTTTGCCGGGCCAGCCCAAGTCACCACCATAGAAGGAACTACCCAGTTCATTGCCCGTGGCCCTGTGGCCCACTTTGAAATCATTAAACAGCTAGGGGAAAACGGCGGCGGATTTTTTGGCATTAACTCCGCCCATCCCTTTGAAAACCCTAATAACTTAACCAATCTGGTTGAAACGGTGATTATGTTAATCATTCCAGGGGGTCTAATTCTTACCTATGGGCATCTGATCGATAATTCCAAGCAGGGCTGGCTAATTTTCTGGATGGTATTCATTATCTATGGGGTGTTCATTATCATTGCCGCTGTGGGGGAGTACCAGGGAAATCCTTTAGTTAATGAAGTTTTAGGTAGTTCACAACCTAACCTGGAAGGAAAGGAAACCCGCTTTGGCCCCTTTCTCACCGCCCTTTGGGCAGTTTCCACCACAGGAACTATGTGTGGTGCTATCAATGGCTTACACGACTCCCTGATGCCATCGGGGGGCTTTGTTACCCTCTCCAATCTGTTTCTACAGATTGTTTGGGGGGGTCAGGGCACAGGCACCGCCTACCTGTTCATTTTTTTAATCCTCACTGTATTTCTGACTGGGTTAATGGTAGGGCGTACCCCAGAATTTTTGGGCCGCAAAATTGAAAAACGTGAAATTGTTCTAGCCAGCTTAATTTTGCTTGTCCATCCCATTGTCATCCTGATCCCCGCTGCCATCACCCTGGTCTTTCCTGAAACCTTGGCTGGCATTAGTAACCCCAGTTTCCACGGTATTTCCCAGGTGGTTTATGAGTATGCCTCCGCCGCCGCCAATAACGGTTCTGGTTTTGAAGGCCTAGGGGACAACACCCTCTGGTGGAACCTCAGCACCAGTGTCTCCCTTTTAGCAGGACGTTATGTGCCCATTGTGGCGTTAGTGTTTTTAGCGGACGGCATGGCCCGCAAACAGCCGGTGCCGGAAACCGATGGGACTCTCCGCACTGATACGACTTTATTTACCGGGGTGATGGCGGGTTCCATTCTTATTCTGGGGGCATTGACTTTTCTGCCGGTTTTAGTACTAGGCCCCGTGGCCAGCGCCTTTAATTTCTAAGAGGAGTTTCAGAAGCCCCCCAGTATTGGGGGCTTTAGGGGATGGAATAAAACTTTTCAGACATCCTTTTAAGTAATGACCGATCTGTCAATGGCTTAATCCACGAACAGTAAACCTTTTATTTATCATTTAAACCGATGACCCAATCTTCCCTTACCCTCAAGCAACCCGGTGGGCCACGTCAGCAACGCAAACACACACCTAAAGCTCAAATGGCTAATTTATACCGACGAGCTTTGGTGTCAGCCTTTTGGAAGCTAGACCCCCGGGTAATGGTAAAAAACCCAGTTATATTCATTGTTTGGGTTGGTACCTTGATTACGGCCATACTGACCCTCAATCCCAGCCTATTTGGAACAGATCAAAGTGAAGGGGCAGCAGTTTATAACGGCTTGATTACCCTGATTTTATTTTTCACCATATTATTTGCTAATTTCGCTGAGGCCGTGGCGGAAGGACGGGGAAAAGCCCAGGCCGATGCCCTGAAATCCACTCGCTCAGATACGATAGCCCGACGCATACAGCCCAATGGTGCCATCGAAGAAGTCAGTTCCACTAGCCTACGACGCGGCGATCGCATCAAAGTGATAGCTGGAGAGATGATTCCCATCGATGGAGAAGTGATAGAGGGGGTTGCTTCGGTCGATGAGTCGGCGATTACCGGTGAATCAGCCCCCGTATTAAAGGAACCAGGATCAGATGTAGCCAGTTCTGTTACCGGGGGAACCCGCATTATCTCCGATGAATTAACCCTGCAAGTTACCTCCGATCCTGGTATGGGCTTCATCGACCGCATGATTGCCCTGGTGGAAGGAGCAGAGCGGTCTAAAACCCCCAATGAGATTGCCCTAACGGTTTTACTTGCTGTTTTGACCCTGGTCTTTTTGATTGTGGTGGCTACCCTACCGCCGATCGCCAACTACGCCCAAAGTCCTGTGGGCATAACTATTCTGGTGGCTTTATTGGTGGCATTAATTCCCACCACCATCGGTGGCTTGCTCAGTGCCATCGGCATTGCGGGGATGGATCGGGTAGCTCAGTTTAATGTGGTGGCCACGTCCGGGCGGGCAGTGGAAGCCTGTGGAGATATAAATACCCTAGTTCTTGATAAAACAGGGACTATTACTCTGGGTAATCGTTTAGCGGAGGAGTTTATCCCCATCAACGGACACAATCAATCTGAGGTAGCGGAGATCGCCCTGGCAGCTAGTTTATTTGATACGACTCCGGAAGGTAAATCAATTGTGCGACTAGCGGAAAAAATGGGGGCAAAGGTTGACTTTGATAAAAACCAGGCGGAAGGAGTGGAATTCTCCGCCCGTACCCGCATGAGTGGCACCGACCTACCCAATGGGGATGAGATCAGAAAAGGGGCTGTGGATGCTATCCGGGGCTTTGTGCGTTCCCGAGGTGGGGAGGCTAATGCTGAACTAGACAAAGCCTTTGAAAGGGTTTCTCGACTGGGGGGCACTCCCCTGGCCGTTTGCCAGAATAATGACATCTACGGGGTAATTTACCTCAAAGATATTATCAAACCCGGCATTCGTGAACGGTTTGCTCAATTACGTCGCATGGGAGTTCGCACTGTCATGCTCACAGGGGATAACCGCATTACGGCTTCGGTCATTGCCGAGGAAGCGGGGGTAGATGACTTTGTAGCGGAAGCAACCCCAGAAGACAAAATTCAGGTCATCCAAATTGAGCAATCCCAAGGAAAACTGGTAGCTATGACCGGAGATGGTACCAACGATGCTCCGGCCCTAGCCCAAGCCAATGTGGGGGTAGCTATGAATTCCGGTACCCAGGCGGCCAAGGAAGCAGCCAATATGGTGGATCTTGATTCTGACCCCACCAAACTAATTGACTTAATCACCATTGGCAAACAACTTTTGATTACCAGGGGTGCGCTAACAACCTTTTCCCTAGCCAATGACATTGCTAAATATTTTGCCATTATTCCAGCGATGTTTGGGGCAGTGGGTATCGAAGCACTCAATATTATGGCCCTCAGTAGTCATCGCACGGCAGTGCTTTCCGCTTTGATTTACAACGCCTTGATCATTCCTGCCTTAATTCCCTTAGCCCTCAAAGGAATTGAGTTTCGTCCCCTCACGGCTAATCAATTGCTCCAACGTAATATCCTCATCTACGGTCTTGGAGGCATCATAGCCCCATTCATTGCCATCAAATTGATCGATCTGGGACTATCGGCGGTGACGCGGTTTTAAGCCCATTAAATAGAGGGTTCTGAATTATTCACAACTCAATCAACAACATTTACATAATCTGTTTCCCATGAGATATAAACCACCTAAGTTTTCCTGCATCATTTTCCTTGGCCTTGTCCTCAATACGGTGATCGCCCCTATGGTTTATGCCGCCACTGATAAGGCAATTACTAGAGGCACGGCCTACTCCCTGGGTCTGCTCTGTCTATTAGTTCTAGCTCTAGCCATTTACTTAGCCATAGTCATTGTGCAACCTGAAAGGTTTTAGTCCCCACAATTTTGAAAAATCTCCAAATCCCTTCCACCTAAAATCTACCAATTTTTTAACCCATGCAAGACCTAATTTTCAGCATTCGTAGTATCGCCACCCTTTGGATTTTGACCGCTTTTTTGTATCCTCTATTAATTTTTCTCATTGGCCAAACGGTTTTTCCTTTTCAGGCCAACGGTAGTTTATTGACTAATGCCCAAGGTGAAGTGGTGGGTTCAGTTTTAATTGGTCAAACTTTTACGGAGGATAAATATTTCTGGGGTCGTCCTAGCGTCGTTGACTACAGCGAAGGGGAAGATGCTAATCCTACCGGACTTTCTGGTGGCAGTAACCTAGCGTCAGAAAATCCTGATCTGCTAGAGCGAATTAAAGCAGAAGCTGAACGTCTAAAGTCCTTCGGTGTTGAACCCACGGCCAATCTACTCTATTCTTCCGGTTCTGGCCTCGATCCCCACATTTCCCCCGCTGCGGCGGCAGCCCAATTGGAGCGGGTTGCCAAGGCTAGGGGATTAAGAATGGAGGCAGTACAATCCCTAATTACTCAAAATACAGAGGGGCGCTTCCTCGGAATTTTTGGTGATCCTGGCATCAATGTTCTGACACTAAATATGGCCTTGGATAATATTAAATCCTAAATTTTGTCAAATCCATGTACCCCATTCCACGGTCAGGTTCTCCGTCCCCACGAGGCAAACACAAAGTTTTTATCGGTATGGCCCCTGGGGTAGGAAAAACCTATCGTATGTTGGAAGAAGCTCAACAACTTAAACAAGAAGGAATTGATATTGTCATCGGTATCCTAGAAACCCACGGTAGAGCAGACACAGCAGATAAAGCGATCGGGCTAGAAAGTATTCCTCTGAAAAGCATTGACTGGCAGGGGCGGACTTTAACGGAAATGGATGTTGATGGAGTGATCAAACGCAGGCCCCAATTAGCTCTAATAGATGAATTAGCCCACACTAATATTCCTAGTTCTCAACGGGAGAAGCGTTATCAAGATGTCGAGATCATTCTAGACGCAGGCATTGATGTTTATTCCACCATTAATATCCAGCATTTAGAAAGCTTAAACGACTTAGTCTATAAAATTTCTGGTGTTGTAGTCCGAGAACGAGTTCCGGATCGCCTACTTGATGAAGCAGATGAAGTAGTAATGATAGATGTCACTCCAGAAACTTTACAAGAACGACTTAGAGAAGGAAAAATTTATGCGGCCGAGAAGATTGAGCAGGCTTTGCAAAACTTTTTCCAGCGTCAGAACCTCATTGCCCTTAGGGAATTAGCATTGCGAGAAGTTGCAGATAATGTTGAGGGAAATGGTCGAGAAAGCAACTTTGAAAATTACTGTAATATCCAAGAGCGAATTTTAGTCTGTATTTCAACCTATCCAAACTCAATTCGGTTACTAAGACGGGGAGCACGCATTGCCAATCAAATGAATGGTCAATTGTACGTTATTTTTGTTTCCCATCCCAACCAATTTCTTTCCAAGAATGAGACGCTTCATATTGAAACTTGTAAGCGATTGTGTGAAGAATTTGAAGGAGAGTTTTTACGCATAGAATCAGATAACATAGTCTCAGCGATTATGACTGCTGCGGGTGAATATCATATTACACAAATTGTTTTAGGGGAAACTAAACGCTCTCGCTGGAACCTACTAATTAAAGGCTCTATTGTTCAGAGGTTAATGCGAGTTTTACCCCAAGTAGATCTACATATTATTGCCAATGACCCTACCAGAACTATCGAGCGGATTTAAATAGGTAAATTCTTCAAGAATACATAAGCTAAACCTTTCAAAACAGCAATGGCATTATAGTTGATTTAATTGAGAGTAAGACACCGATCAGAGCTAAAAGGGTCTTTGGTAAAGACCTTAGTCATCTCAATCTTACTTTGATTGATTATAAACCTCCCCAGGCTTAAGACATTGCGCCCCACACCGTTCACAGACCCAACCAACGGACTGCTTTTCGGATGATCGCCTTCCAATCAGGGGGATAACGGTCATCCTTCATCGGTCACTTGTCCAGCATAAAAAATACTGACTGGACAAAAGAAATGTAGACAGGATAAAGCTTTGAGATTCGATGTCCAGCATGGCAACTAATATGTCCAGTCTCATGTCCAGCGCAAACTGTACAAATCCAGTGGGGGCAAGAGGGGTTAAATTTTCTCGACAATCCAGGCGGACTGATTACCGATTTTTCCAGACCGCCGAAATATCCAGCAACCCCTAGTAAAAGTTTCACCCTTAGGCTTAACCCCTAGTAATTCTTCAATCTCACTGGTGGTCAAAATCCAATTATGGGCAGCGGCTTCTTCTAGTTCCCGATGCTTGTCCAGTGGCGATCGCCGATTGAAAGACTGCATTAAGTTAAGCAGGGCCAGCGTTTGGGGGTTTATGTCCAGCCCTGAGTCCATAATGTCCAGTGAGCTGTCCAGTTCTGACCTGACAGTATCGGGGGAATTGTCCAGTCTAGACTTTACAATATCCAACGACTTGTCCAGTCCAGAGCTGACAGGTTCAAAAGTTACCGTTGTTTCGGCGATCGGAGTAAAAGTTTTGAGACTTCCTCCTTCCGCCAAGTGTTGATGGATCTGGTCTAGTAACTCAATTTGCTCCGGGGTGGCATAGCTACTTCTGCCCTGACGACTGAGAGTAATCCCCAAAGCTTTTAGGCGATCGTATAAAGCCTGGCGACTGGTCAAAGCATAACGGTCACAGAGTTGTTTAATATCCATCTTGTTTTTACTGTATTTTTCAGAGAAAGTTGCTATTCCTGCGGCAGGACAAACAATCCATGGCAACCATAAAAATAGCTGGCAGCCGATAAAATTTTTTGCATCCTAAAGATAAGCATTGGGGCTGACAGCCAACAACAAATGCCAACCTCAAAATGTCCTGTCGCCAAACCAAGGAAGCGGAGGCAGAACAAACATTAATGGCAACCACAAAAATGCTGACGAGCCACCATAACCTTTGGTTTTTATTGATAACTTTCCTGCGAGGAAGCCAACAATAAATGCTAACCTTAAAGAGTTCTGGCGTAGCGTCAATACTTCCCCTGACTCCCCTATTGAAAGCGGCAATCGAGGGTGGTTAACTTGTCCAGTTTACACTTTACAAATTAACTTGACAAGTGCCCTAACAGGTAACTTGATATGTAACTTGACAGACTAGACAATAATGCCAAGCTCTCTTAGGATAAGGATTACAGGTACTTTACAGGTTTCCAACTCTTGTACAGCGGCCAACTTGGCCTTGGGGATATACTTTGACCCTTTACGCTGTCTGATGCCATTCTCCCAAATCTCATAGTGGTAGTAAAATTGCTCATAGGACTTACCCTTTTTATGGCAGTAATGGAGTTGAATATAGCCAGAGCCGTCACCTTTAGTTCTACGATTTTTTGGTGGGGGTTGGTAGGGAACTATGGGCTTAAACTGGTCACAACCATTGAGGTTATTTTCTACAAGATACTTACCCTTGAGTAAACAAAACTTCCAAGCAGAATTGGCAGGAATTGAATCCTTAAAAGAATAGCAATTAGAACACGGAGTAAATTGTCCCAATGCTGAAAGAAGATCAACGTATTTAGTCATGGTTACGGTAGCCTTCAGGGGGCTTCAAACAGGAACCGGGGGCCCGGTATCAAGGAAAAACCAGAAAGTTGCCAGGACGATGGAGCGTAATCGGTTGGGCAAAGTGGGTAAATAGTCCTGTGAGAAAGATCGCCAACCCACGACTTGGATAATTTCCACCACTTCGGCGATCGCCTCTGGAAGGTGAATACCCAAGATTTGAATGACTTCCGGTGGCAAACCATCCAGGTGGGAAGTGAGCCTTATAGGAGACTTATAAGAGAAGGTTCTCAGTTCACTTGTATGCAGTAATGCCTTAGTAACTTTAGTGAGGGTAGCCCCGGCATTGGTGAGGACATCGGTAACATTACGGCGACTACAACCCAACTTTTCCGCAATGACTTCGCCCGTGGTAACTCCAGAACGGATCGCCTCGACAATCTGGGAATGATCGCCAGCTTGGGGGTAATTTCAAAACCGTGGAGGCAAACATAGTCTGCACCAAACTCTTTCACCCAGGCCAGGTCATGGATGGCATTTTTCTGGGGGTCGCCGGTGATAATGAAATGGGTAAATTGTTGGTGGGGGTAGCGGTTAGCCCTTTGACGGCCAAAATTTTGCAACACTTCCTTTTGGGAGCGGCGGTGGTAATACTCCTCAAAATGTTCGATTTGTCCGCCAGTGGCTAGGAATTGGGCTTTGATGGCCCCCAGGTTGGGCAGGGGTAAACCACAGGAGAGCATATGCGGCTGGCCCTCAAATTGATTACTACCCCGACTATCTCGATACCACTGACCTTCCGCTAATAGGGTTTTTAGTTGGGCCTTGTAGGTGAGTATTGGCACGGGGCCATAGGCTTGGAATAATGGGTCCCTGACGGCGATCGCTTTTTCCATGGCCCTATCACTGGGTCGGGAGCTATCCCAACCGGGCAGAACAATTTGGACAACTTTGAGGTTTTGGAAAGGTTTTTCCGTTTTTCGTTTGATCACCTTAACCTTGTCCTTTTCGATATTCAGCAAGCAGGCACAATCAGCTTGATTATTGGTGGCATCCAAGGCAATCACATAATCAGCCTCCGCAATGGTAGCTAATTCATGGCGGCGATCGATGGTGAGGATAAGGTTATGGGGAAAAGCTGGATTTGGGCAGAAGCTTGGCCATGGAGGGAACGGAGCAGATGGATTAAACCATTACTGGGTAATTGTTGAAGCCTTTCCTCAGTGATTTGTCGGGCTTCAGCGAGGGCGTATTGATTACTGCGGCGAAATTGCCCCAGCATTGCAAGTTTTGTTCGATAAATACCGGCAAGTTCAACAATCCGTCAGGTTTCCATCGTCCTATGTTTTTCGGGGCAAACGGGTGGGGTCACATCTTCACCCTTCCATGGCCCACAAAATTTTGAAAGCGGCAACAGATAGGATTGGAGTGAGGGGAGTTTCTACCCATTCTTTCCGCCGCACTGCGTTAACTATGATGTGTCGCAAGGGTATTAATCTCCGGGTCATTCAGAAGATTAGTGGTCATAAAAATTTGAATGTGTTGTCCCACTATCTGGAGGTTTCTGAACAGGAGAAGGAGCAGGCCCTATCTACAATCTCGTTTTAGAATTGAGTTAGTTTCCGGCCCGCGCACATCAGATTAAAGCTAAAGGGGCATGGGTAACCTGACAGTGAATAAACTCCCTCGGCTTAATTCACTCTCGACAGTTAAATAACCCTTATGTTTAAAAGCGATCGCCTGGGCAATGGCCAACCCTAATCCTGCCCCTCCCTTTTGTCGAGACCGGGCCTCGTCCACCCGATAAAAACGCTCAAAAATTCGTTCTTGTTGATCTAGAGCAATGCCAATTCCCGTATCTTGAACAGTAATAATCCCCATTTTTTCACTAGATACGAGACTAATATTGATACTTCCCTCGGCGGGGGTATAGTAAATGGCATTAGCAATTAAGTTTGAAACCAGTCTATAGAGTTGGGATTCATTACCCCAGACGTAAATTTCCTTGGAACTAACCTCACTGCTGAGATCAATTCCAGCGGCGATCGCCAATTCTAAAAATTCTTCTGTAAGGTCACTAACTAAATCATTCAAGCAACAAAATGTCCAATCATTAGGTTCCGTTTCCTGTTCTAACCGACTTAACAGAAGTAGATCAGTAATTAATTGGCTGAGTCTTCTCCCCTGCCTTTCAACAGTTTGCAATAAAGTTTGGGTTTCGCAGTTATGATCGTTGTTAATGCACAATAGAGCTTCCACCGTGGCAATCAGACTAGCTAACGGTGATCGTAATTCGTGGGCAGCATTGGCTGTGAATTGTTGTTGTTGCTGATAGGACTGATAAATAGGCCCCATGGCTATCCCTGCTAACCCCCAACTGGACAGGGCAACTAACCCTAGGGCAACGGGTAAACTTATCCCTAAAACCCAAAGAATACGTCTATTTTCTGCATCAAATGCGGTTAGATTCCTGCCAATTTGTAAGTATCCCCAGGATGATTGATTAACATTATCAGCACTATGTAAGATGGTAGTAAATTGACGATAGCGATTACCGTTTAAGGTTTGAATTGTTTGCCAGGTCTCTTTATTTAACTGAGGGGATAAATTCGTTGGCTGATTCGGAGAAAAAACCAGCAGACGACCCCGATAATCAAAAAGACGGATGTAATAAAGACGGCGATCGCTGATGCCAATGGTATGGCGTTCGATCAGGGTTGGATTAGTCCGACAAGGCTGATTAACTAAGCAGAGATCCGGGAAAATTTGTTGCAATACTTCCGTGGGACTTGAATTATTAGGCAACATTGGTTCCAAACTATCATGTAATGTCCCGGCGATCGATTCAATTTCTCGCTCTAAAGCGACCCAATTAGCCTGCACAATAGAACGATATACTCCTAATCCTAAAACGCCAAGAATTCCACCCATCACTAAAGCATACCAGAGGGCTAATCGTAGACGACTACGAGCAAACAAACGATGGGTATTCATGGCGAAAGATTAAACCGATAGCCTTGACCTGGTACGGTTTCAATGGGACAAGGACAGTTATACTGGGCTAATTTACGACGAATTAAACGCATTTGAGCTGCCACTACATTACTCATAGGCTCCTCATCAAGATCCCAGAGTTGTTGGCGAATTTTACTCCCGGCAATGATTTGCCCTGGATTTTGCATTAGGTATTGAAAAATTTGGAATTCTTTGATCGTTAAATTAATTTTTTGGTGTTGATGAGCCGAAGTCATAACTATTAGTAAATTATTGCCAGGGTCAAGACTAAAATTACCCATGGTCAAAATTTGCGGCTGAAATTGCGGCGATCGCCGTTGTAGGGCCCTTAATCTTGCTAATAGTTCCGCCATCACAAAGGGTTTTATTAGATAATCATCTGCTCCTGCGTCTAGCCCTTCCACTCGATTTTCCGGTTCTCCTAAAGCAGTTAACATCAAAATTGGTAAGGAATTTCCTTGGGCCCGCAATTTTTGACATAGTCCCAAACCAGATAAACCTGGCAGTAACCAATCCACAACAGCAACGGTGTAATCTGTCCATTGATTATCCAAATAGTCCCAAGCCTGGGAGCCATCCGTCACCCAATCCACCACATATTTTTCACTGACTAGCACTTTCTTAATAGCCAGTCCTAAATCTGTTTCATCTTCCACCAATAAAATTCGCACTTTGATTTAGCTTAACTAATGACCAGGTTTGATATTTTAAGTTGTCTAATTCCTAAATTTGTAAGAATTTAATTGTAATTTCTTGCTTAGAAATTTTATGAATTTTCTTCTCCAGCTTCCTGGAGAATTCGAGCATAAAGGGTAGGACTAACTCTAAAGCCAGCTTGTTTAATCAATCGGTCAAGAATTGGACGTAGCATTGGAATCATTCCCTGTTGTTTAGCATTAATTAATAAACCCAAAAGACCTCTGAGTTTTAGCCCATAGTTAGTAGCAATATCTCTGCCAAGCCGCTCATCAATGAGTAGTCTTTCTGCATCAATCTCAATGGCAAGGGCGATCGCTTCACTTTCACCTGGATCGAGCATTTGGGCTAGTGTATTAAGCATTTGAACATTAGTCGGTGATCGGATTGCTAACCACCCAGAATCGAGCAAAGATAGGATCGTAGGCTGAAGAACGGGTAAACGATTAAGTTCTGAATATACAGCAGGGGGAATCAGAATTGTGGGATAAATGCGTTGCAAAAGTGAAATCTCTCCGATGATGAGCAGATTGCTGATCGGTGAAGTGTTACTCACGATAATCATTACCAGCCATCTTCTTGAAGACTTTTGAGATCTTGCTCTAGGTCTTCAGTGTTGTAATGAATACAGATACCCCGACTGGCAAGTAATTGCTGAAATTCTATTTGATTTAAACTAGCGAGTTGGCTAGCAGTTCCTAGGGTAATACGCTCTTGTTGAAACAATGAAATCGCCAGTTCAGTACGGAGATCTGCTGGATTAATTTCGATGGCATCGGGAAGATCGAGGATGATTTGCATCAGCTAGATTCCTTAAACAGGATTTTGTCGATTCTACTTTGGATTTTCACCTGAATTTCATACCCTATCTGGCAAACTGGGAAAAATCTTGGACAAATTCCCAATTTGAGATGGTGTGATGAAAACGATTCAATTAGCAAGTTCCTTTCTGGCCCTGGGTTTGACCCTAGCAGTACCTAACCTGGCGATCGCCCATGTGGGGCACGGTGACGAGTTCCAAGCGGAAGGTGGCATTAATCGGGTGGCGGTGAATGCAGAAACCGATTCTGTGTTGGGCATTGTGGTGGAACCGATCGCCTCTGCGCCGGATGGCAATGGCGGAGTTTATATTCCTGCCACAGCATTGGTAGACGGAGGAGATAGGCAACTGGTGTTTGTGCAGTATGAAGGGTTTTATGAGCCGGTGCCGGTGAAAACGGGAGCGACCCAGGGGGAATTGATTGAAATCACTGAAGGATTATCGGTGGGGGAAAAGTTAGTTACCCAGGGCTCTTTATCCCTTTATGCTGAATCCCGCAAAACTCAAACGGCAGAGACTGAGACCAAAGAGCCGATTGTAGCTGAGTCTACGACAACAGGGACTTCTGAAACGGCTTCCCCTGCGGAGACTACAAGCACTCCTCCCAATGAAACCCAGGCAAGTCCCCCCATGGCCACAGAATCAGGATTACCCGTTTTACCGATCGCCTTGGGAGGATTAGGGGTTATTGGGGCTGGAATTCTGGGATTACGAGCTTATAACCTGAGTCGCAAAGGCAAAAACATTTTTGGCAAATAAGTTTAATTTTCCTCTCCAGCCCTTGCCCCCATTGACTTATGTTGAATAATCTTCTCAATCAAATTCTCAAAACTTCGATCGCCCAACGCTGGTTTATTGTCATTGCGGCCATTGGCATCACCATTTGGGGAGTCATTAGTGTTGCCCAAATGCCCCTGGATGTGTTTCCTGAGTTTGCCCCACCCCAGGTGGATATTCACACCGAAGCCCCCGGCCTAGCACCGGAAGAAGTGGAAACCCAAATCACCGTTCCCATTGAAAGTGCCGTCAACGGTTTACCGGGGGTAACAACGGTGCGGTCTTCTTCTAAGGTTGGCCTGTCCATGGTGAGTGTGGTCTTCGATCAAGATGCGGATGTTTATAAGGCCCGTCAAACGGTGACGGAACGCCTGCAACAGGTCACTAATCAACTACCGGAAGGTAGCCATCCCCCGGAAATTTCTCCCCTGGTTTCTCCCTTGGGGACGATTTTGCAATATGCCTTTACGGTCAATGGTGAGGGAAGTTCGGACTTAATGGAGTTACGACGACTACTAGAAACCACGGTAAGTAATCAAGTTTTATCGGTACCTGGGGTATCTCAAGTCACCATCTATGGTGGTGATGAACGTCAGGAACAGGTTTTAGTCGATCCGGCCAAACTGCGTTCCCTCAAAGTTTCCCTCAATGAAGTTACCCAAGCCAGTGCTGGAGCAAATTCCAATGCCCCAGGGGGATTCTTAATTGGCGGCGGCCAGGAATTGCTGGTACGGGGACTGGGTCAAATAAAAGCCGTTGATGACCTGCGGCGATCGGTGGTCAAAGTGGTGGACGGCCAACCTATCTTGCTAGAGGATGTGGCCGAAGTTACAACCGGCAGTGCCCTCAAGCGGGGAGATGCTAGCTTTAACGGCCAACCGGCCATTGTAATGATGGTCAATAAACAACCCGATGTGGATACGCCAACGGTCACTAAAGCAGTCGAAGCGGCGATCGCCTCGCTAAAACCAACGTTTCCCGCCGATGTGCAGATTGCCCAAACTTTTCGCCAAGCGAACTTTATTGACTCCGCCATTCGCAACGTCAGCAGATCTCTGCTGGAAGGGATTGTCATCGTGTCGGTAATTATGTTGATTTTCTTGATGAATTGGCGGACAGCCGTGATTACCTTAACGGCTATTCCCCTCTCATTGCTGATTGGTCTAATGTTCATGAAAGCCTGGGGATTGGGCATTAATACCATGACCCTAGGGGGGCTAGTCGTGGCGATCGGTTCCGTGGTGGATGACTCCATTGTAGACATGGAAAATTGCTACCGGGGATTACGAACCAACCAAGCCGAGGGCAATCCCAAGCATCCCCTGCGGGTAGTTTATGACACTTCGGTGGAAGTCCGATTAGCCGTGATCTTTTCCACGGTGATCATCGTGGTAGTTTTCGCACCCATTTTCAGCCTAACGGGGGTAGAGGGACGTATTTTTGCGCCCATGGGTTTGGCCTATTTACTCTGCATTGGTGCTTCCACCCTGGTAGCCATGACCGTTTCCCCTGCTCTGTGTGGAATTCTTCTAGCTAACCAACGGCTCCCCCAGGAGGGCACCTTTGTCTCGCGATGGGCAGAGAGGTTATATCGTCCGTTGTTAAATTTTTCCCTGCGGGCACCCCAAATCATTTTGAGCGTAGCTCTGATCGCCTTGATCGCCTCCGTTTCTTTGGTTCCCAGCCTGGGGCGGGTTTTCCTGCCGGAGTTTCGGGAGAAGTCCATGGTTAATTCTATGGTTCTCTTTCCAGGGGTTTCCCTCGATATGACCAATCGGGCTGGGATAGCCCTATTTAATAACCTCAAGGATAATCCCCTTTATGAATGGGTACAAATTCGAGCTGGTCGTGCGCCGGGGGATGCCGATGGGGCTGGGGTCAGTATGGCCCACGTTGATGTGGAATTGAGTGATGAAGCGCTCAAAGACCGGGAGGGTAGTGTTAAACAGTTACGGGAAGCCTTTAACCAATTGCCGGGGGTAGCTTCCAATATGGGGGGCTTTATTTCCCACCGCATGGATGAGGTGTTATCAGGGGTCAGAAGTGCGATCGCCGTTAAAATCTTTGGCCCAGACCTACAGGAACTAAGGGCTATCGGGGAGCAGGTACAAGAAGCCATGAAAACTGTGCCGGGGATTGTTGACCTCCAACT
Source organism: Synechocystis sp. PCC 6714 (assembly GCF_000478825.2). Classification (NCBI taxonomy): domain Bacteria; kingdom Bacillati; phylum Cyanobacteriota; class Cyanophyceae; order Synechococcales; family Merismopediaceae; genus Synechocystis; species Synechocystis sp. PCC 6714. The sequence continues at coordinate 15,610 of NZ_CP007545.1, forward strand.
AGAACCCCAGCTACCCATCCGTCAAGTGCAAATTCACTATGACCGCACCGCCGCCGCCCAGTATGGGTTAAAGATGGCTGATATTTCCGCCGTAGTGGAAACGGCCTTAAATGGACGGGTTGTGTCCCAAGTGCCTGAAGATCAACAATTGATCAATGTGGTGGTGATGATACCGGAGACTGAGCGCAATAGTCTCGATGCCATCGGCGCAATTCCCATTAGTACGCCCACTGGTCAGATAACTACCCTAGGGGATGTAGCTAAGGTGGAATACGGCATGGGAGCCAATGTCGTTAACCGTGAAGATGTTTCTCGCTTAATTGTGGTTTCCGCCAACGTGTCTGAGCGGGATTTAGGTAGTGTCGTGGGGGATGTGCAAGCTCAAATTCAACAAAAGGTACAACTTCCCCAGGGCTATTTCATCGAATATGGTGGTCAGTTTGAGTCAGAACAACGGGCAACTAATAGTCTGCTTCTCTTTAGTTTTATTGCCGCCTTGGTGATTGGAGTGTTGATGTTCTTTTCAGTTAAATCTCTCCCAGCAACGATCGCCATTATGATCAACCTCCCCCTAGCCCTAATTGGGGGTTTGCTATCCGTTGTTTTCACCGGCGGAGTCATTTCTATTGCTTCCCTAGTGGGTTTTATTACCCTCTTTGGAGTGGCAGTACGGAATGGGTTACTGCTGGTGGATAACTACAACCAGAAATTTGCCCAGGGAATGAAACTCAAGGAAACCATTTTTAAAGGGTCTATGGAACGGGTCAATGCTATTCTAATGACTGCTTTAACTTCAGCTTTGGGGATGTTACCCCTTGCTACGGCCAGCAGTGCAGGTAATGAAATTCTCCAACCTTTGGCGATCGTTGTGCTTGGCGGTTTATGTACTTCTACGGCTTTAACCCTGTTGGTGATTCCTGCCCTCTATGCCAAATTCGGTAAATGGTTAATGCCCAAACGGCCCACCAATGTAGATCAAATTACTCCCTTTATCCGTAACGATACAGTGAGTGCCCAAAAATCGAATTTTTAAACGTGAATTTTTATCTCTCCTTATCTGTTTTTAAGAACATTAGGAGAGATTTTTTATCTATACTTTTGGCTGGTTAACTTTCATGACCATTACTCAAAATCTGACTCGCTATAATCGCCATCCCCGAAGGGCTAAAAAATCATCTTGGTCGCCCCATTTTGCCCTGGTGGCTTTGTTATTTGCCCTATGTTTGGCAACTTTTGTCAAAAAGTCTCCTGAACCCGAAAAAATTAATCCCTTTTTTGGGCATTTACCGCCCCTAGCAATGGAAGGGGGTGACCCTTATATTAGAGCTTTAATGCGGACGATTTCTGCCAGTGAATCTAATGGTAAAAATCCCTATATTCTGCTTTATGGCGGCCAACATATCCATGATTTAAGCCATCATCCCAATACCTGTATCCCTATTAAAACAAAAGTAAATCAAGGGCTCTGCTCCACAGCGGCAGGACGTTATCAATTTTTGACTAAAACTTGGCAGGAAAAAGCGGCTTTATATCATCCTCAACGTCAAATAAGAAAAATAAACTATAGTTTTGACCCTGAATCCCAGGATTTAGTTACCTATCGATGGCTGATGGATCAACACCATTGGGGCATAGACCTTTCCACCCAATTGCAAAAGGGTCAGGTTGAAGAAGTATTGAAAAAGCTTTCTCCCACTTGGACAAGTCTAGGTCATGGTATTGAAGACAATATTATGACTGCTTCTCTGCCAACAATTTATCAAAAACTGTTGGCGGAGGAACTCGCCCAAGCTAATTAACAAACCATTTAGCCCTAACCACTATTGGGCAAGTAATATCCCCCCTGGGGGCATAAAATAGAGATCAACTTTCTCCTCTCCATCAGCACCATGGGCAAACTACCACCCATCTTCCACTGCTTACAAAACCGTCTATTCGCCCAGTTATACCTAGCACAAACCATTAATTTGCTGGGGGATGCGCTGACCTGGGTGGGATTGGCCCTATTAGCCTTTGATTTAGCTGGTGAAGGGGCCGGGGTCATCCTTGCTGGAGCCTTAACCCTGAGAGTAACGGTATTTGTACTGCTGTCCCCTGTGGCAGGGGCGATCGCCGACCGTTATGATCGCAAGCGAATTATGATATTCACCCATCTGGCAAGACTCGGAATTATTTGTCTATTTCCCTGGGTGACCGAAGCTTGGCAAATTTATGGACTAGTTCTGGGGCTAAATGTATTTAACGCCTTTTTTACCCCGACTTATACTGCGACGATTCCTCTAGTGACAAAGAATGACGAATATCCCCAGGCGATCGCCCTCTCCAGTGCCACTTATCAACTTTTGGGGGTTTTAGGGCCAGGGTTAGCAGGTAGCTTGGCAGCTTTTGTGGGAATAAGAAATATCTTTTGGGGGGATGCCCTCACTTTTTTGATAGCCGCCGTTTTGATCCTCACATTGCCAGGAAAGCTTTTGGCTAACTCAACTCCCCAGCCAGTTCGTACCCCGGCCCAAATTGGACAGGATATAGCTACTGGAACCCAATGTCTTTTCGGTGATCGCCTGATGCGTTATGCCCTAACTATGCAGTTAGTCGTGTCCTTAGCGGGCGCAGGAATTTTGGTAAACACTGTAGGTTACGTCCAAGGCATTTTACACCTAGGCAAAATTGAGTACGGTTGGGTAATGACGGCTTTTGGACTGGGAGCAACATTGGCATCCCTTGGTTTGGGCAACACTAAGCAACAGGGAAAACGAATCCTTTTAACTAGTTTTGGAGCCATCCTAATGACCATTGCTATCCTTCCTGTGCCAATGGTTAATCTCCAGGGATTACTAATCTTGTGGGCTGGGGCTGGTATTGGTCAAACCTTGGTCAATGTACCCACCCAAACCTTGATTGCTAACCGAGTCGCTAAAAACCTTCAAGGCCGAGTTTATGGTGCCCATTTTGCCTGGAGCCATCTCTGGTGGACTTTTTCCTATCCCTTAGCAGGCTGGCTAGGCAGTTACTCTGCTCAAAACAGTTTTTTCTATCTGGGGATTTTAGCCCTTAGCCTGTTTACTCTGTTTTATTTTTTACGACCCTCTGACCATTTTGAACAAGGATTCTGGCATGAGCATAGCCACTACCATAGCTCAGACCATAGCCATCTCCACTTCCATGGAACAGAGGAAGCCTAACGGCAAACCAACTACCTTAGCCGAATTTACTCTCCACATCAAACAAAATTACTTATTAATTTAATTACTAAACAATCAAACTGTTCTTATTGTCCTTAAATCTAGACTGATTTCCCGCCCCGAATTGCTAAAGATAATTGCATCCCGCACCGTTCACAGACTCAACCAACGGACTGCTTTTTTCCCAAGGCGATCTCGCAGAGATCCGCTTTTCGGTGCGCCTTCCAATCGGCGGGATAACGATCGCCTTTCATAAACAACTTGTCCAGCGAAAAAAAGACTGACTGGACAAAAGAAATATAGATAGGATAAAGCTTTGAGATTTGATGTCCAGCATAGCAACCGATATGTCCAGTCTCATGTCCAGCGCAAACTGTACAAATCCAGTGGAGGCAGAAGGGGTTAAATTTTCTCGACAATCCAGGCGGACTGATTACCGATTTTTCCAGACCGCCGAAATATCCAGCAACCCCTAGTAAAAGTTTCACCCTTAGGCTTAACCCCTAGTAATTCTTCAATCTCACTGGTGGTCAAAATCCAATTATGGGCAGCGGCTTCTTCTAGTTCCCGATGCTTGTCCAGTGGCGATCGCCGGTTGAAAGACTGCATTAAGTTAAGCAGGGCAATGGTTTGGGGGTTTATGTCCAGCCCTGAGTCCATAATGTCCAGTTCTGACCTGACAGTATCGGGGGAATTGTCCAGTCTAGACTTTACAATATCCAACGACTTGTCCAGTGCAGGGTTGACAGGTTCAAAACTTACCGTTGTTTCGGCGATCGGAGTAAAGGTTTTGAGACTTCCTCCTTCCGCCAAGTGTTGATGGATCTGATCAAGCAACTCGACTTGCTCCGGGGTGGCGTAGCTACTTCTGCCCTGACGACTAAGGGTAATCCCCAAAGCTTTTAGGCGATCGTACAAAGCTTGGCGACTGGTCAAAGCATAACGGTCACAGAGTTGTTTAATATCCATCTTGTTTTACTGTTTTTTGAGGGATTTGCTACTCCTGCGGCAGGACAAACAATCCATGGCAACCATAAAAATAGCTGGCAGCCGATAAAATTTTTTGCATCCTAAAGATAAGCATTGGGGCTGACAGCCAACAACAAATGCCAACCTCAAAATGTCCTGTCGCCAAACCAAGGAAGCGGAGGCAGAACAAACATTAATGGCAACCACAAAAATGCTGACGAGCCACCATAACCTTTGCTTTTTATTGATAACTTTCCTGCGAGGAAGCCAACAATAAATGCCAACCTTAAAGAGTTCTGGCGTAGCGTCAATACTTCCCCCGACTACCCTATTGAAAGCGGCAATCAGGGGCGGTTAACTTGTCCAGTTTACACTTTACAGATTGACTTGACAAGTGCCTTAACAGGTAACTTGATATGTAACTTGACAGACTAGACAATAATGCCAAGCTCTCTTAGGATAAGGATTACAGGTACTTTACAGGTTTCCAACTCTTGTACAGCAGCCAACTTGGCCTTGGGGATATACTTCGACCCCTTACGCTGTCTGATGCCATTCTCCCAAATCTCATAGTGGTAGTAAAATTGCTCATAGGACTTACCCTTTTTATGGCAGTAATGGAGTTGAATATAGCCAGAACCTTCTCCCTTCAACCTACGTTTTTTAGGTGGAGGTTGGTAGGGAACTATGGGCTTAAACTGGTCACAACCATTGAGGTTATTTTCTACAAGATACTTACCCTTGAGTAAACAAAACTTCCAAGCAGAATTGGCAGGAATTGAGCTATCAAAGGAGTTACAATTAGAGCATTGAGTGGAGGTAGAGGACTCGCTGGAGGGCAATACTGGCTTGTCCTGGGGTAACGGTTCTGCCGGCCAGTTTGCGGGCTTTAATTCTGGCGGGGGTTCCGGTGGGGACAATGCAGAATTGGGGGCCAAGGCCTGAAACCAATTGGAAGGATAACCCTGAATCAGAGCGTAGGCCGTTGCGCTCAACTGTGAGCCATTGGGAATGAGCCCGTTGCTCCTCAACCATTGCTCCAACTTGTTCGAGCCAGCTTGGCGGTAGGTGCCCAAACAGGCCGTGGGGGTAGGAAACAATAAACAATCTTTCCCTACGGTGGCCCGCTCCAAGCTCCTGCGCCGAGATAATTTCAATTTCGCCTTGATAGCCGACCATTCGGAGTCCGCCAAGGATTGCTCTAAGGCCTCGATGGATAACTCCCAGGGGTTGCTCAATAACGACAAATGGGGGATGGCACTGGGCAACGATGCGTAACACTTCCCGAAAGAGGCCTGACTGGGGATGGTGGAGGCCTGTTTTGGTTCCTGCTCCACTGGTGCCGGTGCAGGGGAAACCAGCGGTAACAAGGTCAAATTGCCCTGGGCTTGGGTAGTAGTCCCTGATGTCGGCGTGGATGGGGATGTGGGGCCAGTGGTGGGACAAAACGGCGTGGCAGTCGGGGTCGATTTCAACAAACTGAGTTGTTTGTATTTTTCCTCCGGTTTGTTCTGCGGCCAGGGTGAATCCCCCACATCCGGCAAAAAGGTCGAGGTGTTTAAGCTTTCCATGGCTAGAACTCCTCGCAGTGGATGATTTGGTCAGTGTCGGAGCAGTATTTGTAACTTGGCGATCGCCGAGCATAATTAATCGCTTTCTCCCGTAGGATGGGGTCGTAGAGCCATTGATTGAGCCGTTCCAGTTCGGACTGGGGTTTGGGACAAACTTCCCGCTTACCACCAAAACCCTTGAGCAAACCCTGCACCATTTGCTTTAATGCCTTAGCTTGCTCTGGGGCTACAGGCTCGGATTTTTGCTGGCGTTGGAAAACCTTTAGTCGGGTGCCGTCGGGAAGGATGGTGTACTGAGAATCAGGTGCCGGGGAAGAATTTTCAGGAGGGGCAGATTCAGTTTGAGAATTTTTACTGGGGGTTTCAACACTCACCGCTGACACAGACCCATCCCCAGTCAGTTCTTGGGGTTCTTCGGTGGGGCTTTCACTTTCCCAAGGGGAGGGTTCACAGTTAGTAACCAGAAAACAAGTTTCAGTAGGGGCCAGCTCGGCTTCTTCAAGATCTTTACCAGGGGATAATTCCGCCACAGGTTCAACAACTTCCAAACCCCTAGTAACTTCCTCTGTCTTTGGGGGAAGCACAGGCGAAGGAGTAGCCACCACAGCCACCGGATTCATTTCTGGGGGCAGAACCGCCGTCACAGCTCGTTGATGGATGATTAGGTTCCTTTGCTGGTCTTCGGAGATTTGACAGCCATTGGCGAGGCGCATTTGGGTATTTTCCACCCGATGAACAAACTCTTTCTGGTACTGCTCCCAGCGAATAGGCAAATTAGCCGGGTCTTTCCTGAAATGAGCCAACACATCCGCCTGCTTGTCGTGGAATTCTCCGCCATAACGCTTCTGCCAGTTCTTCGCCAACCAATTCCGGAAGTTGGGGTCGAGCTTGCCCTCAATACTCCAGGGGCCATCGGGTAGCCAATCAAAGTCTTGGTTCTTCTTGGTGCGCTTTTTAGTACGGCGGGCGGCGGAATATTTTTCCTCTCCCTGACTTGTCGCTATGACAGATGAGTTTTGACTAATTTCTGCCGTAGCTAGTTTTTCCTGGGTTTTTGGCTTAGTTCCATCACCTCGTCCATTTGTATTTATTTCCGGATCTGGAATTTTTTCTTTTTCCTCGCTCTGGCCGTCTGAAGAGTATGAGAAAGTCTTTAAGTCTGTATATATAGTGGAGTCCCATTTTTGGGACTCGGAGACGCATTTTTGGGACTCGATTTCTATTTCTGGGACTGGATTCCCATTTTTGGGACTAATCCAAAACCCAAAAACCCGCTCAGAAACTAGTAAGCCTGCATCAGTTAACTGGGCTAGGGCACGGTAAAAAGTCGTTCTACTGATTCCTATGGCTTCTTTGGCTATTTCCCAGGTGATTCTTACCCGGCGATCGCCAAAAGGATCGAGGGTAGTTGCCCATGTCCATAACTCCCAACTGGAACGAGGTAGTTTAGCGGCTAGGAGTTCTCCGGCAGTATCCGTCGTTAGCTTGTAGAATTGAGTCATAATGAAGTTAGGCCTCGTTTATTTGGTAAGAAAGAGTATCGGGGCTGTTTTTTTCGTATGATAGACTTGAGAGGTGCTTAAAAAAATTTAAACGCCATTAAACATCAACACTCTATCATTTAAGGGGAAGCACAATGAGTCTTTGTATCGAAATATTGAGAGAGAAGGTTAGAAAATATCGCCTTTCTCAGAAATTGATTGCTGATGTGGCAAATCGTAGTGAGACTAATATTTCTCAGGTTTTAGCTGGCAAGTCTGTTCCGTCCGTTGAAAGCTTTGAGCAGATTCTTGATGCCTGTGACAAGATAAAACCTGGTTTCAAGTGTGACTATTGGCGTTCTATGGCAGGGAATAACTTCGATTTACAGGAATTTGTTTATTCTCTCAGCTCTGTCGAATTTGGGATGTTGCTTATGATTGCAGGGCAAAGGGTGCAAGAAAAGCAGGGTCGTGCAAACCTTGTTGCTTCTTAATTACAGCCGATTGCGCTTCAACCTACTACCCCAAGTTAGTGTCAAAAGTTTGCCAAACTGCTTATTAGTTGTTCTGCGGTGATCTGCCATTGCTGTAATCAATGGTTAATCTCTGAATTTTTCCATGATTTTATAGTATGTGCTTCTTCTATCTATGTCACTATAGATAGAATGTAATTATCAAAACTGCTATGAACTGTGAACAACCTGAATTAAATGACAAACTTAATGCAAAAAAAGATTTATCTAAAAGTGATCTGGTTTTGATTATGGGTGGATGTAATTCTGTTGAAGCAAAAACCTTTATCCAGATTAACGGTGATACTCTCACAGCTTTTGCCACTGCCCTTCAAAATTTGCCTTCCGATTCAGTGGTCAAAATTTTAGACCCTCTTGGTGAAGTTCTTAAGGCGGCGGGCATTGCTATTACTAAGGCCCAGGTTTAATATATTTGCTCTTCTAAAGTAGTTCAATTAATAAAAAACTCCTGGGGTTGCTAGGGGATTAGGGTTCACTAAATTTTCTAGGCTTGATTTTTCCTAGCCAGCCATTCTTCCCGCGAGATGGTGCCTGGGGCCAAAACTGTCTGTTTCTCTGGTTCTCGCCGTTGTCCCATTTTGAGGGGCTGGGGTTTATCCTTCCTCCACAGGTCACGGCCCAGGCCAAACTTGGCGCAACATCTTCTCAGGGCCATAGCTTCCGCATTGGAGCTTGGATCGCCGTAGCTATTGCAATCAATGTCTTCAGTGCCGGTGGCCTGCCTAGTCAAACTGCGGTCATCCCCATGGATCGTAAGGGAGCCGGTGAGGGTTAGGCGATCGCCCTTAGAATTTGGGTATGTTTGACAATCTGTGCAAATTTCTGGCTGAATCATTTTCCGAAGACTACGCCGCCTGGTTGCTGGGACGACCAATCAAATTGACCAAGCTCAGTCCGACGGAACTATCCCTGGAGCCAATTCGGGCTGACTCCCTGATTTTGGAGCAATCGGAAGACTTGGTTTTACATTTGGAATTCCAAACGGAGCCTGATCCTACTATGGGCTTTCGGATGTTGGACTATCGGGTGAGGGTATATCGCCGTTTTCCCCAAAAGACAATGCACCAATTCGTCATCTACTTAAAGCATAGTAATAATGACTTGGTTTATCAGGACAGTTTTCGGGTGGGGGAGACTGTCCATCGTTATCAGGTGATTCGGCTCTGGGAGCAACCATCGGAAGCGTTTCTCCAAAGCCCAGGACTATTACCCCTGGCGGTATTGACGCAGACCTCTGACCCCGCACTAAAATTGAGGGAAGTAGCGACTGCATTGGAACAGATTGAGGATAATCGGGTTAAGGCAAACCTCATGGCCGCAACCTCAGTTTTTGGAGGAATTCTGCTGGCCCCTGAGCTGATCAAGACAATTTTAAGGAGTGAAATTATGAAGGAATCCGCTGTCTATCAAGAAATTTTGGAGGAGGGTAAAATTGCCGGCAAACTGGAGGGTCGGTTGGAAGGAAAATTAGAGGGCAAATTGGAGGGCAAACTAGAAGGTAGGCTGGAGGCGAAACTAGAAACCATACCCCTACTGAAGAAATTGGGTCTTACGATCGCCGAAATTGCTAAGGAGTTAGACATTGATGTTGAACTGGTTAATCGGTTTGTCGCTAACCAGAATAATTAAGGGTTGAAATGGTCGTTGCCCGGAATATGGCTTGACTTATCCCTTGGCGATCGCCGTTAACCCCTAGTAAAAATAAAGGAACGTGACGCGACATAGGGTTAAAGATAGTTCTAATTGTCATTACCCTGTTTATCGTCGCTATCATCATCATGATCTTCTCGCCCTTTATGGGAATCATTATCTTGGCTGGCCACGTCCTGGGAAGAAAATTGAGCAAGGGTGTATTAACTCTGCCCAGAATTACTAGCAACAGTCTGGTTTATATTGGTGGCTAACGTTGTACCGCCCCATCCCAAACCAGTAGTGATTGTCAATATTAGAAAAGACTTAGCTGAAATATTCATGGAAAAACTCCTAAAGGTTTTAATTGCTGTTCTATCCTCAAGTTAGAACCTAAATGTAAAGAACCAGGGAAGCCATCAGTCTGACCTCTGGCGATCGCCGTTAAACCCCTAGTAAAACTTGTTGATCGCCTACATTCTCAATGCACGGTGGTAATCCACGGTGCCATCAAATATAGACCCCACAGAAAGCCGGGCTTTAGCCGGGCGGACTTTGTTTGTCATCAGTAACCGGCAAGAACTTTTGGCGATCACCATGATGGATAACCCCAAGGCGGCGCACAAGGTTCAACTACCGTAGAGTTCCCCGCAAGCAAGGTTTAGGGTTGTTCCTTCGGTGTTGAGTAATGATTTTTCCCCGCCACAATACTGGTAAACCCTGTGAAATGGGAATGCAGCGATGCTCTGTCGAAATTCCGTGTTTACTTTTTGTAAAATTTTGATAGAATCTGCGAGAATTTAGTTATCTTAAGAGCAAGAAAAATGTTTGTAGGGTTAGGTCACACATGAAGGGAGAGGTACTAAAACGCCTATTCCGCGCTGTTGCCGGTGATGATTCACAGGCAGTACAGAACATGCTGTCAATCGTAGTAGAAGAAGAACGCAAGTTAGGACATACTAATCTTGCCAGTCAACTTGAAAGTATTCTGCGGAAAAAAACTAATCCTGTCAAATCTGAAAATTCATCATTAAACCCCACACGAGAAAGTACTTCAAAGTTTTTGGAGAGAGCCGCGTCTAAAGCATCCGACAGACAGTCTCTCACTCTCCTGTCGAGTAAACATAGGTTCAATCATCCGTTTATTGTTACGATTCCTCGTGATAATTTGCGGCATCATATGATTCTTGCTGATGCCGTAGAAACACGATTTCGCCGTATTGAACGGGAATATGCTGCTCGTGATCGACTTGCCCATCATGGGTTGCGCTATCGCCAAAAGATTTTGCTTTACGGTTCTCCAGGGTGCGGCAAAACGATGGGAGCCGAACGTATTGCTTGGAATACAGGTTTAACTTTGGTCAAAGTTCGCTTCGATGCAATGGTATCTTCCTATTTAGGAGAAACTGCTACTAACCTACGCGAAGTATTTGAGACTGCTGCTGCATTTCCATGTTTGCTCTTTATTGATGAATGTGATGCATTGGCAAAATCTCGTGAAGATAGTCAGGAAGTTGGTGAAATTAAACGGGTAGTTAATACGTTCCTTCAGCTACTTGACGAGTATGAAGTCTCAAATGGGTTACTTGTTGCTGCAACTAATCTAACTAAATTTTTAGATGAAGCTGTATGGCGAAGATTTGATGATGCTATTGAAGTACCAAAGCCGACAAAGCGGGAAATTGAAGTTATCTTAAAACAGACACTCTCTTCGGTTGAGGTTGGGTCAATTAATTGGAACTCGATTATACAAAAGATGCTCAATTTCTCGGCTGCACAGGTGGTCAGGGTTGCTCAAGATGCGGCGAAGCGTGCCATTCTAGATCGAGAAGAGTTAGTCATTCAAGAACATTTAGAAGAATCAATTCAAGACGTTTTAGCTTCTCATGTCTGAGCCATCGAAACAATTCAAACATATTCAACTAAGACTGTCAAACATAGGAACTGCGTTTTTAGATCCTCGGAAGCGACCTTATCCGTCTGATCGATCCTTTGCGAATAAGGGCAATCGTGGCGGACACGGTGGAAGACTCAGGTCTTCCGTATCCTCCATTATTTCTGATTGGAAAGATACTCTTGAAAAACGCCAGCAAGAAGGAATGCCGGACATTCAAAATGTCCCTTCATTTATACTTCAAGTAGATCCAAAATCATTTGATGCAGACGACTTAAGAAAGTTTAATATTGAAGTAATTCTTGAATTAGAAGATGGTTATATTCTTGGCGCTTCGGCTGATGCTGAGTTGACTAAACTCCAGGAAAAGATTCAGAAGTTTATTGCTGAAGAACATGGTGGAGGAAAAGTCGCTGAGATCTGGGAAATTCTAGAAGGTAAGTTTAAGCGCCTTGAATACATTCTGTCGCCAGATTTGCTTGCTCGATGGGATCAGATTCTAGATGATCACATTTACACAGTTGATATCAGCATTGCCTGTGTAGGTCTCAATTCTAAATTTTCAGACTATCCACGCCAACAAGAGAATGAAGACCCTGAGAGATACGCTCGTAAGGTTGCTAGGTGGACTGATAGGCGTGACCAAACTTTGCAGGAATGGGAAAGGCTACAACTTGATAGAGAAAATGATTTTGAAGACTTCGTAAGAAAGCTTGATGGAACATTCCTTCTGCTTGGTGATCATGATGATCGCTCCCATCTTGCACTTTTGCCCGATAGTTTCTCTAGTCGCATTGAGATTTCTGGCAAGGGCTTGAAAGACTTAGTTGCCAATTATCCCTACGTTTTTGAGGTTAGCGAACCAGATCAAATAGCTGAACCATTAACAGATGGTACTATAGTGGCAAGTGATCAACCTTCATTTACACTTGATCCGCCACCACCATTAGCTCCAAAGGTCTGCATCATTGATAGTGGCATCCAAGAAAGCCATCGTTTCTTGCGTGTTGCCGTAGATAGCAGTAATTCGCGATCATGGGTTCCTAATGAGGCTGATCAAAAAGTGGATCGTGTATCAGGTGGTGGGCATGGTACACGAGTCGCTGGAGCAGTTTTATATCCTCAAGGAGTGCCACGTACTGGTCGGCAAACAGCAATCTGTTGGCTTCAAAACGCTAGGGTTTTAGGACAGGATTGCAGATTTCCTGACAGATTATACATACCAGAAGTTTTAAACGACATCGTAGATTTCTATCATTCCCAAACAAGTACTCGCATCTTTAATCACTCAATTAATAGTTCAGCCCCTTGTCGAAGGACTTACATGAGTGCTTGGGCTGCTGAAATAGATTACCTTGCTTGGCAAAAAGACATTCTTTTTATTGTTTCAGCCGGAAACCTCCCTACTGTTCGACTTCCAGGACTGAGTATTACTCGCAAGGCTCTCACAGAGCACTTTGAGGAAGGGTGTGCATATCCAGATTTTTTACTAAAGGATTCGTCTCGGATCGCTAATCCTGCCCAAAGCTTTCAAGCTTTAACTGTAGGATCGATCGCTCATTGTACCTATAATCGTCCACCGAGTACTTCTGTGGCATTACAAGACTATCCCTCAGCATTTTCCTGCACAGGCTATGGCATTTGGGATTCGATAAAGCCTGAAGTCGTTGAGTATGGCGGAGATCTAGTCAAAGACGAGGGGAATCCGCCTAGCTTTTCTACACCTACGGATGTTTGCCCCGAGTTAGTAAGGACGACGATAGGGGGAGCGCCAGCAGTTGCAGCGGATAATATTGGCACTTCCTTTGCAGCGCCTAAAGTGACTCATATTGCAGCAGCCTTGGCATCTAATTTCCCACAGGAAAGTTGCTTGCTCTATAAAGCTTTGATTGTGCAATCAGCAAGATTACCTGCATGGGCTAATGATGAACCTGATCTTTCCTCAGCTATCCGTATGATGGGATACGGTTTGCCTAATCTTGAGCGTGCACTTGGTAATGCACCTAATCGTGTGACATTGATTACTAATGGGGATAGTCTAATCCAAGCGCGACAAGCACATATTTATCAAGTAATCATTCCAGAAGAACTGCAATCTCCAGCAGAAGCTTTTGATATTCTTATTGAGATTACACTTTCTTATAAAGCTGAACCACGTCGAACACGGCGTAATAAACGCAAATATTTATCTACTTGGTTACATTGGGAATGTAGTCAAAAAGAAGAATCACCAGATAGATTTTTAGCTAGGGTTCTTGAAAAATACGAAGCTTCTGAGGATCAGGAAGATGGATCTGGATTATTCGACTGGACACTTGGACAGCAGAAAAATCATAGTAGACGGGTAAAAGATACTTCTAGAGGAGTTGGGGCAATTCAGAAAGATTGGGCAGTAGTCAAATCTTTCGACTTGCGAGACACTTTCTGTATAGCAGTTGTAGCTCATAAAGGCTGGAATAATGATTTAACAGCTCAAGTGCCTTATGCTCTAGCTGTTAGTTTTGAAATCATAAATTCGGAAGTTTCTATTTATAATTCATTTGTCCGAGCTCAATCTTCATTACAAGTGCAACAGCAAGTGCAAGTGAGTACCTGATAAATTTATTGAAAATCTGGCAATTATAAACGTCCAAGCCGAAATTGATGTAAAAAATAAAGCAAGAAAAAAAGCCATAAATCGGTAACAAAAAGAGCCTTGACAAAAAGAGGGGGACATATAAAATAGCCCCACTCAATGACACTCATTGCAATTATGAAGTACAAAATACTTTCCAGTCTAGCCTTGGCAGTGCTAGGCATAACGGCGATCGCCCCGATGGTGACGGCAGGCATAGCAAAGGACAACTACACCGGCAAAATTTACTCCACTGGTCACGCTCCCCGTGATGACGTGTATGTTTATTATTTGGATGCTCCATTGACCAAAAAAGTCTCTGCCAATGAATGCGGTATTGTGCAAATTTCCCTTGGCTCAATACCCCATACTGGTTCCACAGAAGTAACGTTGGTAGGGGTAGGGCCAGCAACGGTGAGTTCCTTTCCTTTAATGGCTAAAGCGGATGCACCAAAATGTTCCAATGGTGTGGCGACTAATATTCCTGTTGATGGAAAAGCACGCTATGTTCCCAATGCTGAAACGGGTAATCAATCTTTAGTGTGGACAGGGCAAACACCTTTCACCCAGTACGACATTACGTTTCCTATACCAAAGGAAAGAAAGCTGAAATCCAATGCTTGCGGTGTTGCCACCATATCATCCAGTAGTTCCTACCCTTCCACGGGAACGTTCCGCATGGGAGGGAATCCAACTGTTTATAACTTTGCCACGGTGACTGGAGTTAATGCCGCCCCTGGTTGCAAAAACAATACTTTGCTATTGCCAGTTGGCTTTCCTAACTAAGGTCGGGGTAGATAATCAATTAGCAAAGACAAGAGAAGGACAGGGTAAAGGTTAGATGTAAACAAACCAATTATTCACCGTCCCCACCACCGAGCACCAGCAATTTAACCGTTATCACTTGACTCCTCAGCCGTGACCATTCCCGAAAAGTTGCGGCTTTTTGGCGGTCGTAGCTACTCAGTTGAGCCAAATATCTTTCACTGTCCCCCTCCCCAAAGCGGTAGGAGACCTTGGCAATTTCGAGGCGTTGTTTATCCCGCTTGGCGATCGCCTGCTCAATTTGAAAAGCCCGGGCCAATTCCTCCAGTTTGAGGACTTCCACTGTTACCTGTTCCCGGAGTTTTTGCTGTAATTCCGCTCTATTGCGTTGTAGTTCGGCAATTTTGATTTGAATATCCCCAATGGCGATCGCCCGTTGTTGCTGGGAGTCATTGCCAGCGTATTGTGACCAGTTGAACAAAGAACCCAAGCCCTGGCCCAGGAAAGCGGCCGCCACATTCCCAAGGATGAGACGGAAGGGATTATTGACCGGTGCTTCCACCCCATTGCTGACGGGCCCCAGGGTGGAGTAGAGAAAGACCTGGAGGAAAGGGGAGAAATTAGAGATGGCAATGGAGTCCAGATTCTTTTGCCTGGCCTCTTCCACAGCGGCGATGCTCTCATCAATTTTGTCCTGGAGGTCTGCCAAGAGACGGGAATTTTGGATGGCGGTATTTTGCAGTTGATTAACACAGGATTCCGTCGCCACACTACAGGGCAAGTCCCCCAGCATCTGTGACCAAACATCCTCACTAATTTTTTTATCTACTAAATCATCCAGTTCCGGGTCAAGGAAAGGATTGGGTTGCCCCTGGGGGTCTTCCATCAATTCCGGGTCATCCTCACTACCAATTTCCAGCAGATCCGGTTCCTCAATTTCCCCGTCTTCCTCATCAGTTAGTTGAGCTAGGGCCGGTGGTGTCCAGGTAAAGGGTAACGGCCAGCTTGCCGTCGGTTTGGCGGTCAAACTTAATGCGGCGAATAGTGCCAGAGTAAGGGCTTTTGACTTGAACGATGCCATTTAACTTTTCCTCCACAGCGGACAATTGCTCCCGGAGCTGAGCTAATTTAAACTCCCGGTCTAGTTTCTGATTGGCCACATTGATGGCCACCTGATTTTCTTCCTCTGCTCGGCGGGAAATGGTGATGCGGTGGTTATATTCCGCCAATTCCCGATTTTCCTTAGCGGCCCGTAACCTGGACTGGGCCTGTTCAAGTTCCCCCCGGGCAATGGAAACCTTACTTTGCAGGTCGGTTAACTCTTGGCGTCGGTCTGTTTCCACCTCAAAATATTCCGCTTGGAAGAATTTATACTCCGCTTCCTTACCCTCCAGGGTCGTTTTGGCTTGTCGTAGCTTCTCCGTTTCATGGGTCAACATCTCCGGCGGCAAACCCCGCAGGCCATTGACCGCATCCAGCTTGCGTTGCTGTAACTCAAACGCCCGGTGGGCCGCTTCCACATCGGCCAGGGAACGTTCCACCTTAGCTTTGGCAGAAATAAAAGGGTCAGCTTCAATGGCCGTGGCTAGATTGCGTTGGGCTTGGGCTAGCTTAATTTCCGCTAATTGAATGGCGGTTTCTTCCACGGTGTAGGAAATGGGGGGCAGTTCCCGCAAAGCTGGGGCCGGTTGCAGGGCCGGGACTAATTGACCTTCCACATTGGCGATCGCCAGGAGTCTTTCCCGTTTGTCCCGTTCCAGTCGGGAGCGTTCCGCTTCTTTGTCCGATAACACCTGACCCCGGTTGACCGTATCCCCTTCCCGCACCTTGAGTTCCGTGGGGTCGCCTAGGGTGAGGTTAATCTTGAGCCGGTTGGGAGTAGTCAGGGAGGAATCATTACCAGGGGTATTGGTAGTGTTAGTTTGGGCATGGAGGCCGCCAAAGACCACCGTGCCGAGGATTACCGCCAACAGTAAAGCTCGCCAATTCATAGCATTGTGTCCTCCCTAAGAATCAAAAAAGCCAGGAGCAGACAAGTGGCAAGGGTTTGCATACCAACAAGGGAAAGAATAATCAAAGAACTAATCATGGTGTATTCCTTTGGTAGTAGGGAGTAACATTAACTTTGTTGGCATTTTTGCCAAAGCGTACTAACGATTCCAGGGGGTTCAGGTTGGCGATCGCCTCTTCGGAAAACCTGAAGGTACGGGCAGTGACAGGTAATTCAGAGGAATCAACCGGAAGAATCAACTTAGTGAACGTATTGGTCAGCACATCCTTGGAAATATGACGGGAAGACTGGGAAGCCACCCACAGGCCCAGCCCATACTTTCTGCCGTCCGCCGCAATTCTGTCCAACGCTTTGGAATGGCCCAACTCCTTGGCTTCATCAATGAACAAGACTGTTTTCGGGGTGGGAATGCCATGCTCTCCAGATAACCGATGGTCATTCATTAACTGTTGAGCTAACGCATCCCCGGCGATCGCCTGCAATTGGGGCGGAAGTTTGGACAAATTCCAACGGGTCAGGGTTTGGTTGAGGGGCTGGCTTTTGTTGAAAATGCCGTACTCAAAAATGGTGGAAAGCTTCAGCCTCAGTTTTTCCGCCTCCTTGTCTTCCCCGGCCATTTCCTCCAGTAAATTCTCCAGGTCACTAAAATTTGGTGGCACTTTTAACCAACTTTCATGGGACTCCTGGGAGATACCCCGACGGAAGTAACAATGCTTGAAGCAGTCCAACAGTTTCGCTTCCTGATTGGCCCCCAAAGTTAGGGTTTTTTTGAACAGTATGGCCAGCTCAATGGCCCGGAGATTAGGGCCACCCCCTTCCTGGTCGAGGTTCAACCGCATGGGGTTAATGCCAGCATTACTTTTCATGTTGACGTGGTAACAAGTCTCCCCCGGCAATTCCTGATCCCCATGGAAGTCAATGATGACAACGTTTGCTAACCTACTCACTTCCCAGGCGATCGCCTTCAGGGTTTGGGTTTTGCCGGCCCCGGAACCACCGATGATGCACCCGTGGGGATTGGCCACTGTGGCAGGGTTCCAATAAATCTGCCCACCGATTAACACCCCTTCCTGCTTGGTGGGGAAAATATTACTAGGGGTTACGGTGCGGGTTAGTCTGTTGAGTTGGGGACGTTTACTAGGGGAGAAAGTCATGGCAGTTACTAGGGGTTAGTGGTGGTTAGAAGAGGCCCCCCTGGCCCCCCAATTCTGGGGGGAACCGGATTTCAAGTCCCCCAAAGTTGCCGGAGCTTTAGTGAGGAGATTTAGGGGGATATTAAATTTGGGATATTGGCCAATTAGCGTTCTTCAATGGTTTTGATAGTGACCGACCCCCTAACGTATTGGTCTTGGAGGAGGTGGATCGCCGTTTCAATGGGGGCATGGTCGAGGGTGACAAATCCTCCAGCGTGGCGGATGGGGGCAAAGGCAAAGGCGGACTGTTCCAGCCTTAAAACACTGGGGTCATCAATGGTGAGCTGGCCACTGAGGAAAGTCATGGGTTGGATGTAGTCTTCCAGCAGGTCGGGCGGTTCATCATCGAGGTAAATGGTGTCAGTGGTAATCACTGCGGGTTCCCCTTCCCGGCCTCGAATGCGATTAACAATGATGGTGCTGTCCGCTTCGGTGCCCACTTTCACCACCTGGTCATCCTGAAGTACCAGAAAGCCCTCGCCGTTGGTGGCAATTATCGGGGCCTCTTCTTTGATTGGCGCACGATTCCCCGCCCAAACCCCTTCATACTCGGCGTAGATTATTTGGTTGCCCCCCTTACGGTTGTACAGTTCCGTCACTCCACTGGGGGCGGCAATCAGGGCATTGAAGTTTTTCACCAAACCGCCCGTGTTATTGAGTTGAAAAGTCCAAACGGCGATCGCCACCACAAAGACCATCAACCAATATTCAGCAGCACTGCCGGTGGAAATTCTTAAGTTACGGTTCCCAGGACAAACACAGCGCACCCCCAACGGGTAAAACATTTCCACCCCCGATTTGGTGAAGCAGTCCAAAAACCAACCGGCGAAGTAGCCGATATTCAGGGCATGGACGATTACTAAGGGAATAACCGGCATGGCAAACCAAAGACCATAGGTGACTGTTGCCAAAGTGATGGAAGCTAACAGGGAATGGGTGGCACTGCGATGACTAAACCGTTGCTCCAGGGGTCGGGAAATAAAGGGTAAGACTCTCCCGGCCGGTGAAGTGGAAATGTCGATGTCCGGTAACAAGCTGGCGATCGCCCCAATCAGAATGGGAACCGGGTTGGTGGTTTGGACTGCCATGCCAACGGAAGCCGCCCCTACTAATAAATGGGTAATGGTGAGCATCAGTTGCTAATCCTCCTCGATTCCTTCGGTAGGTAGTAGGACAAGCGGGCAACCCCCAGGAAAATGGCCCCACCAATGCCCGCCAGAATATAGAGGGATTGATTACCAGTGCCCAGGCCAATGAAGCGATAGCAGATAAAGACAATGCCCACCAGGAGCAGTAAAGGGGTGATGTCGAAGTATCTGCCATGGTCACCCGCTTCGTTTTGGATGCCCAAAAAACCTTCCTCGATGGCCCGCTTGGCCAACATAGGATTGCCCCCGGCCCGGCTTTGGAGCTTGGCAATTTGATGGGGCTTTAAATCTGACCCCAGGGCGATCGCCTCCTTCTCCATCAAGTCCCGGATCTGGTATTCCGCTAGGGGTTTGAGTTCAATGCGGGGGACATAGATAAACAGGTCAGTCCTAGGAGGATTGGTGGCGGCCAACAGAATGGGAACCCCCACATCCTTGAGCTTTTTGAGCCAAAGCCGAAATTTGACTTCCAAGTAGTGGGCATCGTCAAAGATCAGCACCGCCCGATTAACGCTGAACCATTGGATTAACTCTTGCTTAAGCACTTCCACTGTTTTGCTCCGACCTTCCAGATTTTTGATATCGACCCCGGCCATGTCGGCGATCTCCGTTAGTAAGGTCTTGGGAGTGGCCGGTTCAAAGTAGGCACAGGTCACCCCATCCGCTAACAACCGTTCCCACACCCGCCGCACCAAATAGGTTTTGCCCATACCCTCCCCGGATGTCACCAACACTGAGCGAGCGGAATAAAGGGAATGGAGCAGACCTTCCATCTCCGGTTGCCGATAACAGTTGTTCCCCTGGGGCTGGACAGATTCCAGATCATCTAGGCCGCGAATTGGCCCTGATTTTTCTGGTAACTCTTCGCCTTCGTAATCCATTGGGAAGCCACCACTAAAGGATTCTGGGGCTTTGGGGCAATGGCCACCTTGGACTGCTCCACCTGGGCTTGGAGATCCGCCGGTAAATGTTGGGGATTTTTCAGGATTTCAGCGGTTAGTAAATTCTGGGCAATTAAGATGCCCGCCGCTTGATTTTGGGCCGCCCGGATCAGCTCAGCATGACCCAGTTCCTCGTCCCCTTCTAGGGCATCAAAATTAATCACTTCCGCAAACTGTTCTAGTTCCCCTTCATCAGTGACCATGGCCAATTGACCTGGTTTGGGATAATCGGCCATTCTGCCCCCATCACTTATCCAGCGGTGGAGGTTATCAAGTTCAGCCATTTGTTCATCGGACAAACTGAACAAATCATCAACTTTGTCCAACGAATAGCCTAAATATTTCAGCCGATTGAACACTGTTGTCCGGGCTACCCCGTAGGATTTTTCCAGTTGTTGTACAACGTCACGTTTGGACTTTCCAGCGATGGACATTTTTTAAATCTCCCAAATA
Organism: Synechocystis sp. PCC 6714; assembly: GCF_000478825.2. Classification (NCBI taxonomy): domain Bacteria; kingdom Bacillati; phylum Cyanobacteriota; class Cyanophyceae; order Synechococcales; family Merismopediaceae; genus Synechocystis; species Synechocystis sp. PCC 6714. The sequence continues at coordinate 35,994 of NZ_CP007545.1, forward strand.
TTTTTTTGTGGAACTTGTCGTTTAGGGGATTCTATATGACAATTTTTTTCTGTCAAGTCCAACGCTGGACTAAATTTGTCCAACGTAAAGGAGTAAAAATCCAGCGGCAATCCGCCGGACAAATTGCCCTTTGCCATTGGACAAAATCTTATTTTCGCTGGACAAACGTTGCAAATGTCTAGTGATTTGTCTAACGCTCTTATTGCACAAACTGGACAATTCTTCCTTGGTCTTTGGACTGTCCAACGCATCCAGTATTAGTTGGCGGACAACTTCACCTTGTTTATGGGTAGGCCAGTCGTGGGAGTTAAATTCCATAGTGAACTCCTTAAAATTAATAATTTATATTGTCCAATAGCTAAAGAGAAATGACTACAAAGATTAGAAAATTTAACTTTCTTTAAAGTTTCCTTAATTTGTCCACTAACGCTCTGGCAACTCTGTTTAACTGCTGAGTTGATTATTGGGGATGCTATTAAGTGGGGGCTAAAATGTAACGATATTTATCAATCTCAGTAGGAAATTTTAGCTAGATAAATCGACCCCAATAATTTTTACTAGGGGTTTTAAAGTTGGCGATCTCCACAAACACCAGTTACGGTTAGGGGGCTAAAACTGTGTTTATAATGCTGTACCTCCACCAGTTTGGACATCAATAATGATTAACCTAGCCATTGAATTAGCCCAACGATTTGGGAATTATTTAACCCAGGCTGATTACGACACTGCTTACACTTTGTTAGTCCCGGAACTTCAGCAGCAATATTCATCCCAAACCTTACGGCAAACGGTGGAAGAAATGATTAGCTATGGTTCTGGCTCCATTGAAAAAGCCACTGTCATAGTGGACTGCCTGTTGACCGAGTGGCAATATCCCACCATGGAAGCTGATGATGTGGTTTGGCTCTACGTTTCCCTGGAAGGGGAAGATTTTGCCGAAGCTGTGTCGGTGATTGTTCAACACCGGGAGGGAAAATTAGCAATCCGCTGGCTTGAGTGGGGCAGGCCCTAATCCGTTTACTCTGAGATCAGAAAGGGAACACTTCCCAAACGGCGATCGCCATTAAATAGATGATTGAATTATTTTTGGTGTTGGCCAAAACCCCACCGGCCCAATGCCATCCCAGTTACCCTGACCTTTGCTTACCCATTGGCCGGGACGTTGATTGCTCTGATATTCCCGACAACAAAAAGCCAGTCAGGATTACTGGCAAAGATGACCACCGCCTTGATAGGGATAAAGATGGTTGGGGTTGTGAGCTTAAGGACGGCGATCGCCAATAACCGATATGATTTATCAATCTGTCCTAAAACAGTACAAATTACACCCTTGAAAATCGTCTTTAACCCTCATATTTGATTTTTCAGGTTAACTACATCATTTTCTTCGGTAAGTCCCCGTATCAGACGATTTAGGACATAGCGGCAGTTTTCAGAATTTATCAACTGAGAATAATTAGCAATAGTTTATGTTGAGCGATGGAGAGTTGAAAAAATTCCACGATAGAATTGGGGTTGTGGAAGTTATTCAATGTTTCCTCAGAATTATTGAATGAAAATTAACCGCCAGGGGCAAGCAAAGGTATTAACTGAGCAGGAACTGCATGACCTATTCACCGTTGGCTTGCTCACTCCCCGCGATCGCCTTCTATTTGGTATTTGTCTTTATACTGGTTGCCGCATTGGGGAAGCTTGTTCTCTTGCTTGGGCTGATGTCACCAGCGATGCCATGACTTTCCGCATTGAAAAAACTAAAACCAAGTCCAGTCGGACTGTGGCCATTTCCCCAGCATTGCAAGCTCTTTTTGATCAGTACCGGCAAGGCCAACAATTTGTTAGATTTCCCTCTGCCTATGTGTTTCGGGGCAAACGGGCGGGGTCACACCTTCATCCTTCCATGGCCCACAAGATTTTGAAAGCGGCAACGGATAGAATTGGAGTGAGGGGAGTATCGACCCATTCTTTCCGTCGCACTGCATTAACTATGATGTGTCGCAAGGGCATTAATTTGCGGGTTATTCAGAAGATTAGTGGTCACAAGAATTTGAATGTGTTGTCCCATTATCTGGAGGTTTCTGAACAGGAGAAGGAGCAGGCCCTATCTACAATCTCGTTTTAGAATTCAGTTAGTTTCCGGTTCCAGCCAATGCTATCATTCGCCATGCCCATCAGATTAACCATGGTCAGTTAAGAATTTGCCCTTATTTTTTTCTGGAATTGGGCCATAATATCTGGAGTCAATTCGTCTTCAGGAGCTACTATTTCCCGTTCTTCTAAGGCTAATTGAATATCTTCTGATTTGGCTATACCTAAATTATTAAGAAGACTAAGAAATGAAGCCTGTTGTTTTTCCATATCTTCAGGTAAAACAGGCTTAACAAAATAGTGCTGGTTAACTTGTTTTGTCAAGGCATAGACAATATATTGATTTAAGGATACTCCCTCTTGTGAGGCTTGATGGCTTAATTGTTGATGTAAGCTTTCGGGTAATCTTAAGGTTAAACGACTCATATTTAATTATTATTGGTCAGTTTTAAAATCAATTCTACAGGGGTAAAAATTTGTAATCCCAAAACCTGTTGGGCACTCCGAAAATCTTTAATGTTTGAGGTAACGATCACCGCATTGGCATTCATAGCACAGTCAATTATCAAATCATCACCAGGATCTGGGGAAGTAGGCCGCCAAGTAAAATAGATTGTTGTAAATTCAGCATGACTTAGTAGTTTTCCTAGCACTGGCTTTAGTGTTTGCCAACGATGGGCTGAAAGTTTACGGGCGAGGACATCTTGATATTCATAGGCGATTGCCGTGGAGACATTAACTACAAAAAGTTTGGCTAACCAAGCTTCAATAATTAGTCCTGAAGCACCCCCTTGTTTTGTTAATCCTTCTAAAACTACATTGGTGTCAATGACTAGGCGGGGGAATACTTGATTTGCCATGACACCACTATAGCACTGTATTTGGTGTTAGATGTTAAGTAGTAACTTCTGCCAAGGATTTTTTCTGATGGTTGGCGCACCGTTCAGCGGATCTCTATGGCGATCGCCTGATGTCTGTTGTAGCAACCCAGGTAAGCAGGACTAAAAAACCACAATTTACTGTTATTGGTTTGTTAACATTGCTCAAAAATTCTGTACCCCACTTTTCAGTAGCCTGTTTAGACCGTTTATCTATCGGGTTGTAAGGCAAAATGGCGATCAGGTTAAATTTTTATCAATCTATTTCACTAATTAACAATCCTTTTTGAATAGCAAGAACAACAGCCTGGGTACGATCACGCACTTCCAATTTTTGGAGAATGGCATGTACATGGACTCGAACAGTACCAGGGGCAATGAAAAGGGTATCGGCAATTTCTTGGTTACTTTGACCTTTGACCATCAGACCTAAAATTTCTTGTTCACGCTTAGTTAGGGCTATTAGCTCATCGGTTTTCTTAGAAAAATCAATATTGTTTCCAAAGGAATCGAGATCAATGGAGTGGGTTTGAAAAGTCGTCTGAATTTCTTTGGAGGCAACGGCATCCCACCAAGTAGCACCGGCGGCAATGGAACGAATGGCAAGCACCAGAGATTCAGCGGGTATCCCTTTAACACAGTAACCTTGGGCTTTTGCTTCTATCAATCGAGCAATTAAAGCGGGTTTGTTATGGGAAGTAAGGGCTAAGACTGGTAGATCGGGGTGTTGTTGTTTAATTTGTTGACAGGCTTCAATGCCCCCAATGCCAGGTAGGCCAATATCTAGAATTACAATATCAAAAGTCCGTTGATTGACTAGGGCGATCGCCGTTTCACCGTCCTCTGCTTCGGCCGTGACCTCCAGGGTCGATTCCTGTTTGAGGCGAGTCGATAGCCCCAAACGAAATAATTCATCGTCTTCAACTAGAAGAATGGAGATCGGCTTCGGGGTCATGGGAAATTAAAGGCAGACATCATCAAGGCCTTTTCCTGGAGTTGGGACTGGACAGGTAGGCGAAAAGCAAATATCGCTCCCCTGGTCGGGCGGGCTTGGGCCCAGATGGCGCCTCCGTGGGCTTCAATAATCTGGCGACTCAGGTACAGTCCTAGTCCTGTTCCTTTGGTTTGACGGTTACTATCTCCTTGATAAAAACAATCAAATAAATGGGGGATTTCAACGCTGGCAATACCCTGCCCTTGGTCAGCTACTTGCACTATACAATCATTTCCTTTACGTTGAACAATCACCTCTACCAAGGTATTTCTCAACGAATGATGAATAGCATTGGCGATCAGGTTACTAAATACTCGCTGTAATTGCAGAACATCGGCCGTAACCGAGCAAGGCTGGCGAAAGTCTGATTCCCCTTGGTGCAAACGGATACGTACTTGTCTTGAAGCGGCTAATGCTGTGAGTTGCGTGATGGTTTCCTGTGCCAGGGCAATAACATCTACTTGAGTTGGGTTAAGGCGCAATCCTTCGGCGTCATTGCGGTAAACATCCATAAGGGTTTCAACCAATTGTAAGGTTGTGCGATGGCTACGGGCCATAATGGCGATCGCCCGGTGTTGGGCTGGGGTAACGGGGCCAAACTGTTTAGCATCTAGGGCATTAAGAGTTTCGATCGCCCCTAACAAAGGAGTTTTAAGATCGTGGGTCAGGGTGGAGACAAAATCTTCCCGCATCCGGGCCAATTGGTCTTGGGCCATGATTTGAGCTTGTTGGTAGGTGATTTCCTTTTCGTAAAATTGGAGGCGATCGCTCAGCCATCCTGTTACCCCCAGGGCCATGACGGTGATGGTTCGGTTGGCAATCGTTACCGGGGCGATCGGCTCTAGCCCGGGAATAAACAAATTTAATAGGGTCAAGAGAATGGCGATCATGGTCACCCAGCGGGTGGCCCACCGTCCTAACTTGCGGCTGGCCAATAGCACTGCGCCGATGTATAAATAGCCAAAAACATAGGGCGGGGGCGTACTATATTCCAAACAAATTACCACCACAAATAAGGCCACAATTAGCCAAAATGTCCTTTGCCAGTCGGATTGTAGGGAAAAGATGGGCATGGGAAATGATCAAAATGATTAAATTTTTTGCATTGACTATTTTTCTCAACCTTGTTTAATTGTCAACTATTTTCAGTAATGGGAAGGAGTGGTCATTGGGAAATATACCAAATGATATAGATATTTAAAACCCGTCTAAACAATAGAAATAAAACTGTTTAGATAAAGGCGTATATTTTTGCCATAAACGTGCTTCTATACCTTGTGTTTTTGGAGA